>WRIQ01000023.1 GCA_009782655.1 Prolixibacteraceae bacterium | reverse complement strand
CCTGTTCTCCCGTCACGGGAACCGCTTGCCCTGTTTCGTATTCCTGTTCTATCACATAAAAGATGGCTTTCACAACGTCCGAAGCGTAGCATCCACGGCCGGCGGGAACCTGCGATTCGTAATGGCGTTTCACATCTTCGACGGTTTTGGCGCCTTTTATTTTTCCGGCATTCAGGTATTGTACAAAAAGACCGTTCTGCGGATCAGCCCAAAGCGGCCCGTCGAAAAAGTTGCCCGGACAAATGGAATTTACCTTGATTCCGAAGGGCATCAATTCGAGCGCAAACGACTGTGTGAGGCCTATCCCGCCAAATTTGCCACCCGCATAGGCAAAGTTTTTATTGCTTCCCTTCAGTCCTGATTTCGAGTTAATTTGAATAATGTCGGTGAAATATCCCAAGCGGTGGCTATTTTGTATTTTCATCACAGGGCTGGCATATTTTGCGCAATGAAAATATGCGTTGTAGTTGACTTGCGTCATCAGGCTGAACGTGTCGGGCGTCATCTCGTCGAGGCTGCCCGCACGCAAAATCCCGGCGTTGGAAATCATCACATCGATGCCGCCATAACTTTCGACGGTTTTGTCAATCATTGTTTTCACCGATTGTGGCTCGGCAACATTCACCATAACAAACATCGCCTTGTTGCTTTTGCTTCCAGCGTTGAGTGCCCGGGCAAATTCCTTTCCTTTTTCCTCGTTGACGTCGGCAATTATAATGTTGGCGCCTTCGTTGAACATCATTTCGGCGATACCAGCGCCAAAACCCTGCGCCGCACCTGTAATCACAGCAATTTTATTTTCGAGTCGGCGCTGCGATTTTCCTCCCAGCGACACTTTTTTGCGGTAGTTTTCCACTTCCCAGTTTTCGATGAAAGCCGTTTGCTGCGGAAGCATGGGATGGGGACCACCGAATTTCCCCGAATAAAGCGCTATCTGCGAGAAATCGAGCGTCAGGTCGTACAGGTATTCCAACGCCTGCACCGTAGTATCTGCCACGACAACACCTTCTTTTTCAACAAAAATCAGCTTGGGCTTCGCGCCCCGACGATGGGAATATTCGTCGCTTTTGCGGCGAACTTCCTCAACGATGGCGTCCGATGATTCCGTGTTTTCAATATAGAGATATTCCGATTGGCAATAGACAATCTGGTCGGGCGTGAAAGGCGCTGAAACCGGAGCGAATGCCGCCCTGGACAAAAGGAAATGCGCAACCAGCGGATTGTTGAAAACCCGGGCTGTTTTTACCTGATCTTCGCCCGAAAGAATCATCCGGATGGCCGGAACTGCCGCAAGAAATTTTTCTGACAACGGCAACGGACTCACATCGGACATCTCTCCGATGCGTTGTTTCAAAATCGATTCGATATCCGCATATATGGCACGAATTTCATCCATGGTGTCGGCGGCCACAAAAATGCCGTGATTCTGAATGAAAACCATTTTCGGATATTCACCGTGAAGCTTTATGAAATTGTCGATTTTTTCGCTGATAACCGTGAAAAGCACAAATCCCGGGTCGGTATATGGGATGAACAGCGCTTTGTCGCCGAATAAATTTTTTGTCCCTGCTTCGGCATTTGCGCTGCACATGAGGGCGTTAACCAATGAGGGGTGCGTGTGCACAACAAAAGCATACTCGAAAAGGTTGTGCAACGATGTTTCCACCGATGGGCGCAAACCCGATTCGGGATTCAAACGGCTGTTGAGCAGTGCATTTTTTACCTGTTCTTCGCGCTCGACGGCATCGGCCGAAAATTGCATTTTGGAAATTCCATGCAGCTTTTTCCGGTCTAATATGCAAAATCCGCCCTCGTCGATGGTAGAAAGGCTGACGCCGCTGGCTTTGATAAACAATCTATCGCCATCTTTCCACGACGTGTTGCCGCCGCCTGCAATTACATACGATTTCTGCTTTCCGTAGTATTGCGATATTTCAATTAATTGTTCTAATTCTTTCATGGTTTATTTTATAAAGTTTGCGATAACCTGCTTACCCAAAATTTCCAACGCTTTCAACTCATCGGCGGCAGGCATATGATTGGCGGGAAATCCTTTTTCTCCGACCTGAATCCTGTATTGATGCGCAGCGATGACAGCCACTCCTTTGTAATTGATTTGCAACAGTTCCTCGTCGAGAGGAACGCCTCCACGGCAGCTCACGGTGAGCGGATCGAGTTGTGGCGTGTTGTGCTCAGTGCCAAAAGTGACAACAAAACCTGCCCCATCGAAAAAGCGCACAAACTCTTTCAGCGCATGAAAACTGTTGCGTCCGGGAATTAGTTCGATGGCGAAAATATTTTTGCTTTTCAGCGTATCGCACATCTTCGCATAATTTTTCTCAAAATCGGTGAGATTGCCTTTGGCGTCGTCTAAAAGCGCCGGATAGCAGGGAATCCCGCCTGCATCGACGATGAGGCTGACAACCTCTTCGAGTGACAGAAATGCTTTTCCGTCTTCGGCGACATAAGCCACGCCGCCCACTTTCAACAGATTGTTGCGTATTTCGTTTTCAAGCGCTGCAGCATTGCAGGGTGGCGACTGTGGTTCTTTTCCAGAGAAAATCTCGGTTAAAGCTCGCTTGATTTTTTCGGGCGTTTGGAATTTTTCGGAAACCGCCATGCGCACGGCTTTGGCGATATGGCGTTCGCGCAACAGGTTTTTGGCGAGATGCGTCTGCATTTCGGCCGCATTGAAGTGAATGTCGATGGACGTTGTTTTAAGAAAGTCGTTCAGTTTATCGACCATCTCATAAGTCTGCCGATTACTTTCGTATTTGAGCTGCTCCAGTTTTTTGCGGCTGGCTTCGCTCATCGACGTCGGAAAACGCAATCCCTTGCCGCTCAAATATGTTCTTCCCGGATTTTGCGGATCGTTCACCCTGATGTCGGCCTGCTGTTCGGCTTTTTGAAGAGCCATAAATTCGATATTGAACAGAGGAAATACCTTATTTTCCATCGCACTGGCAACGAATTCACCGTATCCGTCGGTGGTGTAGAAATCGTTTATGCCCAAGACGCTGATATTTTCGGAAACCGCCATTGAAAAAATTTGGCTGAAATCGTTGAATGCACTGAATGAGTGAGGCGTATGAATATGTCCGTTTACATTGAGTAAAGCCGGAAAATCCGCGTCGCTTTTATCGCCGACAAGCAAAAAGTTTTTATATAAATTCATTGTCAATTAATTGATTTTTGCATAAATACAGGATGCGTCCCGGGAAACTTGTAAGCATGCTTCCGTTTCCTCTCGACTTTCACTATTTTTGTAACAAAGAAACATGTAATTATTCATTAATCGATCCTTATGCTATCCTGCCTGAGTAAAAATGTATGTGCGTCTTACGGAGCGCATAGTGAGGTCGAAAACAACAGGCAGATAAACAGCACTTTGCGTCGCTGTTTGTGTGAACTGAAAGTATTCGGAATTTATATCCTATAAACTTTGTCCAATATTTTATCAAGGGGTAGTTGTTTTGTGCAGAAATGATGAACCGCTGTTAATTCACCGGCAACCGAACAGTTCAATAAATCGACACTAAGTTTTTTATCCATAACTGATTATTTTAATTATTTGACTATTAATAAATATTTTAAGTGCTTTCAATTTCACAAATTTATCAAACAAATATTATTGGGATTTGTTTTAGTCCTTTTTCATGCTGTAATTTGTTATAATAATTTATTGACTACAGGAAAATAACTATTCTGATTTTCCGGCTTTTTCACCATTTTCGGGTGCGAATGTTTTAAACAAAAACAACTGATGGATGTTTTATATAGGAAAATATTTCATTATTAATTTATTAAGAAGAGAAGATATGTCGTTCGAATTACCAAAATTAGGTTATGATTATGCGGCCCTTGAACCGTATATAGATGCTCAGACGGTGGAAATCCACTATTCGAAGCATCACGCAGCATACACCAACAACCTGAATGCTGCCGTGAAGGGAACTCCTTGGGAAAACAAAACAATTGAAGAAATTTTTGCCGAAGTGTCGAAAGTGCCGGTGGCTGTTAAAAACAATGGCGGCGGGTATTTTAACCACAATTTTTATTGGGAAATTTTGACTCCGGGAGGCGCCAAAGAGCCGCAGGACGGTTTGTTGCAGAGTATAAACCGCTGGTTTGGCTCCGTGGATGCGTTGAAAGAGACTTTCAACAAAGCTGCCGCGACACGTTTTGGCTCCGGATGGGCATGGCTCATTCAAGAGGGCGATAAACTAACGGTCGCCTCGCTGCCCAATCAAGATAACCCGCTGATGGACAATGCTGAAGTGAAAGGGATTCCTCTGATGACCATTGATGTTTGGGAACATGCCTATTATCTGAAATACCAAAACCGAAGACCTGATTATATAGACGCTTTCTGGAAACTCATCAATTGGGATATTGTTGCCGGAAAGTATAATAAATAATCTGATTTCAAATGAGTTATCCCACAGAGGTAAAATTTACCTGAAGCTGTCTTAAAAGCACACAGATGACGCAGATGAAAAGGATTTCCGCAGATTATAAATCAGGTATGTATTTAGTTATATGCGTATAAAAATCTGTGTTCATCTGCTAAACCCGCGTCATCTGCGTGCCAAAACACTTTGCGCTCTCCGTATTCTTTTTTGATTTTAGTTTTCAGAATGTTATTTTTTCTTTGCCGTCATCGAGAACGGGAAGCTTTCCGTATTGACCCACAGTTTTTTGTTGGGTTTGTTGCCCATTCTGAAATCGACGATTCCGCCTTCAGAAATTTCGGCATGAGAGAGCCACGATTTTTCCAACGGGTTTCCGTTCAGGTATGCCTTCTGAATAAATTCGCCTTTTTCGACATCGGCGGCTTCGATGGCGAGCTTCTTTCCTGTGGGTAAGGAAACCTCCACTCTTCGAAACAGCGGAGAACCCACGACATACTGGTCGGTACCGGGGCAAACCGGATAGAATCCCAAAGCCGAGAAAACATACCATGCCGACGTTTGTCCGTTATCTTCGTCGCCGCAGTATCCGTCGGGACCGGCGTGGCAGAGTTTTTTCATCACTTCGCGAATGTGCTGCTGGGTTTTCCAAGGCTTGCCGCCATAATTGTAGAGGTAAATCATATGCTGAATGGGTTGGTTCCCGTGCGCATAGTTACCCATGTTCATTATCTGCATCTCCCTGATTTCGTGGATGGGGAAGCCATAGTAAGAACAGTCGAAAATGGGAGGAACGATAAAAATGGAGTCGAGCATTTGTGTGAACATATCATGTCCGCCCATTAGTTGCGCCAGCCCTTCCACATCGTGGAAAACACTCCATGTGTAGTGCCAACTGTTGCCTTCGGTGAAAGCGTCGCCCCACTTGTAGGGATTGAAAGGTGACTGGAAGTTCCCGTCCTGATTTTTGCCGCGCATCAGCCGCGATTCGGGGTCGAATACATTGCGGTAGTTCTGCGATCTCGATTTGTAAAGTTCTATTTCGGCTTCGGGTTTGTTGAGCGCTTTGGCCAATTCGGAAATACAAAAATCGGCGTACGCATATTCAAGCGTACGTGCGGTATTTTCGCGAATGCCCACATCATAGGGAACGTATCCCAGTTCGTTGTAGTACTCGGCGCCGTATCGTCCTACGGAGCTGACAGGCCCCCTGCCTTTCGTGTTTTTTATGATGGCTTCATACAAAATTTCGATGTCGTAACCTCTGATTCCTTTCATGTAGGAGTCGGCAATGAGCGACGCCGAGTTGGAGCCAATCATGCAGTCGCGGTGTCCGGGGCTCGCCCATTCGGGAAGCCAGCCGCTCTCCTTGTAAGTGTTTGCCAACCCTTTCATTATGTCGGCGTTCAGTTCGGGATACATCCATGTGAAAAAGGGGAATACGGCGCGGAAAGTATCCCAAAAGCCGTTGTCGGTATACATATGCCCGGGCAGCACTTCTCCGTTATAGGGGCTGTAGTGAACCATTTGGTTGTTTGCGTCGAACTCGTGCAGCATACGCGGGAAGAGTAAAGAGCGGTAGAGGCAACTGTAAAAAGTTTTGGCATATTCGGGATTTTCGTCCGAAACCAGAATCTTACCCAGCTCTTTGTTCCAGACGTCGCGGCCTTCATTTTTCACCTGCTCAAAATTTTTCTTTCCTATTTCGCGGTCGAGGTTACGTTGCGCCTGTTCGAGGCTGATGAACGAAGAGGCCACTTTTGCAATGACTTTGTCGTAGCGGTTGGTGGCAAACATAACTGCGGCCTGCGCATGACGGCTGATAATCTCCTGTTTATCGCTGCTGATGGCTCCGTTATCGCAGACAAAGGTTTTCACAAATGGTTTATCGAACTGAACGACAAACCAGTTTTTGAAATTCTCGGGAACGCCACCGCTGTTGCGTGTGGTGTAGCCCACGATTTTATTTTCTTCGGGAATGATTTTCACCATCGAACCCCTGTCGAAAGCGTCGACCAACACAAAGGAACTGTCGGATTTGGGAAATGTGAAGCTGAAAATGGCTGCTCTTTCAGTGGGCGTCAGTTCAACCACCACATCGTAATCGGCCAGATATGTTTGATAATAATTGGGTTGCACAATTTCTGCCTTGTGCGAAAACCAACTGGCTCTTTTTTCTTCATCGAAAACCAAATTGTTAGTGGTGGCAAAAAGTGAAAACTGCCCGTAGTCGTTTATCCAAGGGCTAGGCTGGTGGGTTTGCTTGAATCCGCGTATGGTCTTTGAACCGTAGGTGTACATCCATCCGTTGCCCATTTTCCCGGTTTGTGGCGCCCAAAAATTCATGCCCCACGGACGCGCAATAGCAGGATAGGTGTTTCCTGTACTTAGGTTGAAATCGGAGAATGTGCCCATCAAAGGATTTACATAGCTGATGGGATCGGAGATCATCTTCGATTCGAAAATTTTCTGCTCGCAGCCCGACAAAAAGAACAACGCTGCAAAAGCTGTGACGATTAGGTTTCGCATTGTAATTAGATTAAGAATTTGTTATTGGGCTAAAATATATAAAAGGATTGATAAATAAAGAACCCTATTCGTTTTTTTTTGCGTCTAAATTCAAGGACACAATTTATGGTGTTACGTTGAAATCAATAATTCCCAAATAAGCCATTGATTATTGGGGCTACTGAGGACAAAAAAGGCTTCCTTATCAGGGAAGCCTTTTTGTTGATATTTTGAATATCACATTTTCTTTTCTTTGATGCGGGCTTTTTTGCCGGTAAGTTTCCGCAGGTAGAACAATCTTTTGCGGCGAACGCTACCTCTTTTGTTAATATCGATTCCGGCAATAAACGGCGACTCTAAAGGGAAAATCCTTTCCACGCCCACGTTGCCCGACATTTTCCTTACAGTAAATGTTTTGGTTGTACCCGAACCTTTAATCTGGATAACAACACCGCGATAGCTTTGTATTCTCTCTTTGTTTCCTTCACGAATTTTGTAATTCACCGTGATAGTGTCGCCTGCGCCAAAAGCAGGCAAAACAGCTTTTTCGGCCTCAAACGCGTTTTGAGCAATTTTAATCAAGTCCATTTTTCTAAATGTTTTAATGTTAGGGCAATATTACTCCGACCATTTCCGGCGTAAGAGATTGCAAAAATGTGGCGCAAAATTAGTAATATTTTTAATCCGCACAATCTTTTTTTAAATTGCTGATTAAATGTATGTTTAATTTAAAATTGGTTTTTGTTTCCGCTCAATGGCCGATGAATTTGTCTCCATTTTCTTGATTATTCTTTCTTTTCGGGAACCCGCAGATGGTCGTCGGTATCTTTCACAATCAGGCGAAGCCACCATTCGGGGTATCCCGGAAAATTGGGGGAAGCCGGCTGCCCGTATTCGTTGCGCAGAAATTGACCGTTTTCCTCTTTCTTCACATTTCCGTCGATATATTTCACCAGCAGGTAATGCCACAATGTTTTCCACTGCTTAGTCATGCCATTTGCCTCATTGACCGAATATTCGGTAATGAAGCGGCGGGCTTTTTCCGCGCCCTGAGATTTATAAATCTCGTGGGCGGCATTGTCGATAACCGGGGTGAGTTCGATAAATTTTTCTTCCAGTTGGAATTGCACTTTGCGGATGTCTTTAATCATATCGCTGTAGCGCAGATATGCAAAATTGGCCACTGCGTTGAAAGTCCAGAATGCGGATGTCTCGCTGTAATTGAGCAGGTCGCCGTTGCCCACTTTGAAACATTCGGGAATCTCGGTTATTCCACAATAAATGGGTGCATAACAGGTGCTGTAACTGTCGTCGACGCCGAACCACAAGATGCCGCCAATGGGAGCAGGCAGCCAGTTGCGACATTGCGCAACAAACGAAAAAGCGGTTTGCTGTGTGGAGATGGCGCGTTCGTTCAGATAGGTTTTGCCGTCAACTTTCCATGTAAGTCCCCGCCAGCGGTAGGGCAATTCAAACGGGCCGGCACCCACATCTTTGGTCATGTCGAGCGGCGTTCCTTCATAATGGTCGCGCATCATTTCCATCACATCTTTTACCGACAGTTTTTTATCGGGCTTGATCCACAGCGGTGTCCGGTTGTTCGGAAAATTATTTTCGCCGCCATATTCGATATTGCCCTGTGCATATCCGGCATATTTGTCCATTCCCGATGCCACTTTGTTGAAACCTGCCCAAACGCGTGCATCGCTGAAACGTACCGCTTCGAAATCGAGGGGCGCATATACATCCGAAAAGCTGAAATCGGGATTCAACCCGCTAAACCATTTTTTCTCGCGGGCAAACGAAATCACATCTTTTGAATAGAGGCAGTTATCGGAATCGTCTAACGGGAACGTAGTGATTCTGGCTTGATTGGCATGTCCGCAAATGTATCCATCGGGAACTTTCAGTGCTACCCAAACCGCGCCTTTTTCGCCTTCGCCTTTTCCAATCATCTCCATGATCCACACTTCGTTGGGGTCTGAAATGGAAAACGATTCGCCGGAGCTGTAATAGCCATATTCATCGACGAGGCTCGCCATCACCTTTATCGCTTCGCGGGCGTTTTTGGCGCGTTGCAATGCTATGTATATCAAACTGCCATAGTCTATGATGGCGCCCGATTGGGAGCCAAGTTCCTGACGGCCTCCAAAGGTGGTTTCCGAAATGGCAAGCGAGTGTTCGTTCATATTGCCGATAACGCTGTATGTCTCGGCAACCTGTTTTATCTTTCCCAGAAATTTTCCGGTATCCCACTCATATACATCCAACAGGGAACCCGACGGCCATTTGGCAGCCGGCCAGTGATATAGCTCGCCATAGAGCGAGTGCGAATCGGCGGCATAGGTAATCATCGTAGAACCATCGGACGAAGCGCCTCTGGTAATCAGAAAATTGGTGCAACCCCACACATCTCCGCCATGATAAATCATGAGGAACAACAGGAACAAACCTGGTAATGAAAATTTTTTAATCATAATATCTGTTTTTTGTGATTTTCAACAAAGGCAAATATAGCTTTTCAAGATTAAACGAAATAATAAAATTTGTCATGTAAGCGTCATAATTGCTGAAAAAAGGTTGGCAAGGCCGAAAGCCGGGTTTTGGAAAGAGAGTGCCCCACAAGAAATTTCAGCGCCAACAAATCGGGGAAGGCGAATCGCCATATCGACATCATTGTAAGGTAAAACAGCAGTTGTTGTACATCAAATCGGGAATCATGGATTCTCCAAATCCAATCCTCTTCGCCGATAAGTAAATTCAATCTCAGATAAAAATTATTTATGTTTGAGTCTGCGGCTTTTTTGCATTACAATATGTTTTTTTGAGTAGCTTTGGCGTTCAACTCAAAGTTTATTCGCATGTTCAGTTTTGGAATATTCAGTACACACATCCCATATATGGTAATGATATTCTTTTTTGCGTTATCCATTCTCTTCCCCAGCGAATCGGCCGTTGGCAAAGCAAAACCTGCGAAAAGCCAGCTCGTAGCGGCGAATTTTTTTGTTGAGAACAGCGATATCGGCCTGAATTGCGAAATTGATTTTGATTCGCCCGATGCGGGAGAAATACACAACCCCTTCAAATTTCTTATTTCCGAATTTTCTTCCCGGGAAAAATATTTATTCCGACTTGCGGAAATGCATATTCTACAGGAATCTGCCCGCCCGGCTTTCGAAAGGCCTCCGCCGACAAGCAGTTGCAAAGGTTGAGGGTTTTGCTGGCGTTCTGGAAAATAATTCGTTGGAAAGCGATTTCCGAAGTTTTGTTTTTCTGATACGCTCCATTTACCGCCCGAAAAATAATTTCATTTCAAAAAAAACAATTTTGCTAAATTTGCCATATGAGATATTTATATAATACGCTAATGTTCTTTGTGATACAAATAGGTCTTGCATCCGCCCATGATTTGTACGAGGCGGAAAACGACACCTCCAAAATACGCATCAGTTTGGAAGAGATTTCGGTATTTTCGCAAAAATACAGCGGCGACATTCTTAGCTTGCCGGCAGCAGTTTCCTCCTTGCCTGCACGTGTTATCGAGAGCAACGCAATACATTCGCTGCCCGATATTTCGGCCATTGTTCCCAACTTTTTTATGCCCGATTATGGTTCCAAGCTCACATCGCCGGTTTACATCAGGGGAATTGGAACGCGCATCAACACGCCTTCGGTGGGCTTGTATGTAGACGGGATTCCCTATTTCGAGAAATCGGCATATAATTTCGAT
>WRIQ01000022.1 GCA_009782655.1 Prolixibacteraceae bacterium | reverse complement strand
GCTTTATTTGTGCGGCTCGTTGATTATGAGTTTCGTTTTTCCACTGATTACATTCACCGTTAGGCGCGAAATTGACTTTTCGCAGTTGTTAGCCATCCCTTCCTCAGCGAGCGTGAATGTGGAAAATATGGCTGTTGTTGAATCGGCAACAGTTGCGCCGCAAATGGATATTGGGCAGATTGCGGCATTGCTCTTGGTCGCCGTTATTTTCGTTTGCCTCCTGCGCCTGCTTGCCGGGCATGTGAAAGTTTTGCGGCTGCTGCGAAAATGCCGCAAGACCGAAATAAACAGGGTCGCCGTTTATGTCAGCAAATCCAGCATCCGACCCTTCGCCTTCTTCAACAAAATTGTTTTACCCGAGAGCCTTTTGGACAACTCCATTTTGCCGCTCATTTTGCAGCACGAAGGCGTGCACGTACAAAAACGGCACTGGCTCGACAATCTTTTTATCGAACTGGCAAACAGTGCGCAATGGTTCAATCCTTTCATGTGGCTTATGCGCCGCGATTTGAAGAATAATCTTGAGTTTCAGACCGATAATGAGATTATCAAAGAAAACGACGCTCAACATTATCAATTGGCGCTTCTTCAGCTTGTCGACAACAGGAGCTTTACTCCGCCGTTTCTCACGGCATTGAACAATTCAGGATTAAAAACACGTATAAAAATGATGAAAATGAAAAAAGAAAGTAAAAATCCGGTGCTCCGGAAATTGGTGATTGTCCCTTTGGGCGTTGCATTGCTCATCGGACTTTCCAACAGGGAATTTAAGGCCGCCGTTGATTATGGCGACCCGACTTCGTTGCTTCAGGCAAATGCAGGGGAAGTATTGGATGCAGATAGTTTTGCAGATGTAAAGGAAAGCAGCTTTTGGACCGACCATAATGAAAACAACGACGGTTCGCAGTTTTTTTATATCAACGGGAAAGAGGTAAGTTTGGAAAAACTTAGGGAATTGCAACTCGGTGAAATTGAAAGCTTTTCCATTCTGAAAGGTGAATCGGCTGTGGCAGTTTATGGCGAAAAGGTAAAGAATGGCGCGGTTCTCATAATAACTACCAAAAATACGTCCGACCCGGAGATTAACAGCGCTGTGGACGCGGGAAAGGAGAGGATAAATATTGCATGGGGAAGTGCAGCAAAACTCGCCAGTCAATTGGAAGTTGCTGAAAACGATACAAGTAATACAGTTTTTCTCAGAATGAAACGTGACGCCTCAGGGAATGGAGATACGATTATTATTAAAGAAGATACAACCGCGGCAAATTTTTTCACAAGATACACAAGGGGAATTGACTCCGCAGGGAATAACGATCTGCTTATTGAGATAGATGGAAAGCAAGCAGATAAAAATCAACTTGCCACATTGAAACCCGATGAAATCGAAAGCTTTTCCATTCTGAAAGGTGAATCGGCTGTGGCAGTTTATGGCGAAAATGGTAAAAATGGCGTGATATTGATCACCAAAAAAAATAGCACGAAAATTACGACCGAAGAGGAACTCTCCAAATTTTTACGTGATAATTTTCGATATTCGCCCGTAGCGGCCGAATCGAAACTGCAAGGTAAATTGTCAGTTTATATAAATACCGACGATAAAGGCAATGTGGCAAACGTAAAATGGGAAGCGCCTAAAGATAAAACAGTTGATTTAGAGGAAGTTATAGTAGTAGCTTTTGGAAGCCGCACGAATGATGAAACCGACGGCGAAAAGAATCAGGCTATAACAGAATCCAGTCCGCTGGTTCAGGAAGCGATGAGGGTGGCGAGAAAAATACCAACCCTCGATATCGACAAGTACAAAAATAAATGGCTGAAAATGAATGTCAATTTTGTTTTACAATAGTTAACCTTTTTAATTCCCTGCATCGGAAAGGAGCGTTGGCAACAGCGCTCTTTTTTTGTGCGCTGACCTCAAGGGTTGTTAAAAATTTATTCGGAACCGTGAGTTTCCATCCAAATTGTATACGGCAAACCTTGAGCCCGCAAGGACTTTTACATGGATTACCCCATGCAAAGCGTGGGGCAAAACGACTTCACAAACGGGTGTGTAAAAAAAAAATTTGTACGCAACCTTTTTCATAAAACGGCGTCATGAGTTCGACAAATATGAAATCAGTTCTTATTTTTAATTTAATCGACATTGGCAATGACTGAAATAGAAACCAGCGGGCAATAGCCGGTAATTATCCGTATCTTTGAGAAAATTAATCGATTTTGGAAGACATCAGGGAAATAATTGATGCATGCATAGCGGGGGAGTACCGGGCTCACGAATTGTTATATCGCAGTTTAGCGCCCAAAATGTTTGGCGTTTGCATGCGATACGCTAAAGATGTACCCGAAGCGGAAGACAATTTGCAAGATGGCTTCATCACCGTATTCTCAAAGCTGAAAGATTACCGCCACGAAGGTTCATTCGAAGGTTGGGTGCGGCGGATTATGGTTAATATCAGCATCAACAAATTCAGGGGAAAGCAACAATTTGTATTCCTCAACGAAACAAAGGAACTTAACAATGTTGCTGCTGACGAACACGAAGATTTTGGAAAAATACCTGTTGAAAAATTAATAGGTTTGATTCAGGAACTTCCATCGCAATACAGAATGGTTTTCAACCTCTATGTGATGGAAGGGATGAGTCACAAGGAAATAGGCGATCAGTTGGGCATTTCGGAAGGAACATCGAAATCAAATCTTTCGAGAGCTCGCGGAATACTCAGGTCGAAATTGGAAAAACAGATTGGAACAATACGAAAAAGCAGAAGGTATTCGATATGAAAGAAAAAGATAAATTGTTTGACGAAATGTTGCGAAAAAAGCTGGAGGAATATTCCGTAGAACCTCCGGCGCACATTTGGCAAAATGTCAAGCCGGGCATGGTCGCAAGGAAACGCAACCGAAAGGCGGTCTACCTGCGGTGGGCTGCTGCTGCAACCGTCGTTCTGGTTTTGGGAGCCGGCTTGTTCTACGCCGAACAGAAACTCAATAGGCCCGTCGTAGCAGATCACCACCCCGTTGTTGTAAGTCCTCCAAAGGCGACGCAGCCTGTTATTTTGGATAGCGAAAAAGCGCCGGAACCTGAACCTGCAAAAACCGAAATTGTTCAAACTGCTGATAGCGGGAATGGTACAACAATCACTGAACCCACAGGGAAGGACATGAAAAAACATATTGCCCAAATGCCCGAAAAACAGGACGAAGAGATGACAGCGCCGCCGTTCTCGCATACGCAGGGAAAAATGTTTTCATTTATCCATGGCAAGGATGCGCTGCTCCCCAATGAAAAAATGACAGCCGCACTTCAGGGCAGGCCGCAAAGAATTGTTGCGGCATACGACGAACTCAGCGAAGCTGATAAGATAATTATTGCCGCCAACATTGAGAGACAACGGCAGAAAATGAAATTTAAAAATCAGGATGACGAAAAATGGAGCGTGGGAATGTATGTCGCATCGGCCTACGCATCGTCGAGTACAAGCTACAAACCGGATTATTTGCGCAGCATGTCCAATACGTCAGGGAAGACCGGTACGAATACCGCCAGCGGATTTTCGGTTCGATATGGAACTTCTTCCAAATGGAAATTGGAAAGCGGTTTTTACTATTCGAGTACCTCGAACGGTTCGCAAAATCGCCTCGATTTAAAATCGGCAAGTGTTATGTACCGCGATGTTAACTCTGATTATGGAAGTGGAAGTCAGAATTTTTTCAACTCGGTATTGAATATCGAAAACGGTGAAGCGACCATCAACGGTAATGCCGGCGTCATAAAACTCAGCAGGATTCCGCAAAATTCGGCTACGGTTCCGCAGCCCGAATATATGGCAATGACGAGCGAGTTTATGCTGGCAGAAGGCGAAATAATCCAGCAGTTCAACTATGTGGAAGTGCCGCTCATGGCGCGTTATGCACTTCTTTCCCGGCGGATGGGCGTTGAACTGGCCGGTGGAATCAGCACCAATATGCTGGTCGGCAATCATGTGTACCTCAACAACTCAGTGGGGAAAGAGCGAGTAGGCAGTGTTGCCGATTTGTCGTTCATCAATTTTTCGGGAACGGCGGGACTCGGTTTTAGCTTCGACCTGACCCAAAATTTGGAACTGTCGGTCGAGCCCAGGGTTTCCTACAATCTGAATTCACTGAGCAAAAATGACAACATCAGCTTTAAACCTTGGCGCGCTGGCTTGTACGCCGGCGTCTCCTATGTTTTCTGACGGAAAAACTTTAGATTTTTTTGCAAAGCGAAGATTTCCGTTAATCAGGGAAAGCGAACTCCGTTTCCATTTTCGAGGATTGAATTTCCCTGTTTTGTATGATAAAACCCATCCCAATCACTGAAAAATTAATGCATTTGGTTTTTCACGCACCCAAAAATAATATTTAGCCAATACTAAAGTCGAAAAGTAGAATTATATACAGATTTTTATTACTTTTGCTGCGCATTTTGGAAAAACCTTGGTGTGGGGGGCTTAATGTCCCCTATTTCATTAAAGATAATGATTGATAAGAAGAAAATAGAGAGGTTGGCCGAAGAGAAACTGGACGAAAACCTGTTTCTGGTGGATGTCAGTGTGAGTCCGGGTAATGTGATTCGTGTCGAGATAGACAGCTATTTGGGGTTGACCATCGAGCAATGCGTGGAGGTGAGTCGTCATATCGAAGGTAGCTTGGATCGCGACAAGGAAGATTTTGAGTTGCAGGTTTCGTCGCCTGGCGCCGACAAGCCCTTTAAAGTGCGCGAGCAATACCGCAAGAACGAAGGTCGCGAGGTGGAGGTAACCCTCAACGGCGGCGACGTACTGAAAGGACAGCTCACAGAAAGCGGCTACGACGGGATTTCGTTATTGGTAACTTCGACGGAAAAAGTCGGGGGCGACGGAAAAAAACGGCAGGTAACAACGTCGCACGCCATTTCATACAAGGACATTAAAAAAGCAAAGGTTATAATTTCTTTCATATAAATTCGGGGTAACATGGATAATATGAATCTGATAGAAACTTTTTCAGAATTTAAGGAACTGAAAAATATTGACAGGGCAACCATGATGAGCGTGCTCGAAGACGTTTTTCGTAGCGTTTTGATACGACAATTCGGCAGCGACGAAAATTTTGACATCATCATCAATGTCGACAAGGGAGACCTGGAAATATGGAGAAACCGCATTGTTGTGGAAGACAGAGAATTTGAAGATCCGGGGAAAGAGATAAAACTATCGGAAGCAAAAAGAATCGACTCCGACTACGAAGTAGGCGAAGAAGTGGTTGACGAAGTCAAACTCACCGATTTTGGGCGCAGGGCTATTCTCAATCTGAGGCAAAACCTTGCAGGGAAAATCATGGAACTCGAAAAAGACCATATATACGGCAAATACAAGAAAAGAATCGGCGACATTGTGGCCGGTGAAGTATATCAGGTTTGGAAAAAGGAAATTCTCGTTCTGGACGACGAAGGGAACGAACTTCTGCTGCCCAAAAACGAACAGATACCCTCCGATTTTTTCCGCAAGGGCGATTCGGTGAGGGCTGTCGTTATCAAAGTAGAAATGCGCAACAACGCACCCATCATTATTCTGTCGCGTACTTCGCCTGTATTCCTCGAAAGACTGTTTGAACTCGAGATTCCGGAGATTTTCGACGGATTGATAACCATCAAGAAAATTGTCCGTATGCCCGGAGAAAGAGCCAAAATAGCTGTTGAATCCTACGATGAACGCATCGATCCGGTGGGCGCCTGTGTAGGCATGAAAGGATCGCGCATTCACGGAGTTGTACGCGAGTTGAGAAACGAAAACATTGACGTCATCAACTATTCGCCTAACATACAGCTTTATATTCGCAGAGCGCTCAGCCCGGCAAAAATCAACAGTATAAAAATTAATGAAACATCGAAAAAAGCCGACGTTTACCTGAATCCCACCGAAGTGTCGCTGGCCATAGGGAAAGGCGGCCTCAACATAAAACTGGCAGGCCAGCTCACAGGATACGAAATTGACGTATACCGCGAAATCGAAGAAGATGACGAAGATGTCAATATCGACGAATTTTCCGACGAAATAGAAAGCTGGATAATCGACGAACTCAAAGCCATCGGATGTGATACGGCGAAAAGCGTACTCAACATGTCGCGCGAAGATCTGATAAAACGAACCGATTTGGAAGAAGAAACCATCGACGAGGTTCGGAAAATATTAAAATCGGAATTTGACTAATACGGGAAAATTAAAAGTCAGTTAAAGACGAACAATCTGTATACCGATACAGCATATTAAAAATTATTTTAGAGACTTATGGCTGCAGGCAACGCACAAAGATTAAGTAAACTCGCTAAAGAATTTAATGTGGGAATCCAGACGATAGTCGACTTCCTGCATAAAAAGGGTCATGACATTGACCCCAACCCCAATACAAAAGTGTCTGAAGATATCTGCCACTTGCTGGAAAAAGAATATCGGAGCGACATCAACCTGAAGCGCGAATCGGAACAGATAACGCTGCGCCAGCAACGCACTAAAAAAGAATCGATTACCCTCGACGACATTCCCAAAAAAGAAGAACCGGACGAAGATTACAACGATGGCGTTATCGAAGTGAAAGATTTGAGAAAATCGGCGGCGGCAGCGGTACAATCTCAAAAAACGGTTGAAAAAATTGCCACTCCCAAAGCAACGTCCGAAAAAATCGAAAAAGAGCTGGAAAAAGAGGACAAAGCGGAGGCCTTTTCTCCACTGAAAATTGTCGACAAAATCGACCTCGACGAATTGGGACTCAGGAATAAACCCAAAAAAGAAAAGGAAAAAGAAACCAAACCCAAAGCGCAACCTCGAGAAAAAGAACAAAAACCGGAATCGGAAAAACCAACCCTCAAAACTGAAACAGAAGAGAAAAAAGAAGAAATACCTCCCAGAGAGGAAAAACCTGAAGAAAAACCCGCAGAAGTTGTACAAAAAGCAACCGTAAAGGCGAAAGAAAAAGTACCTCAATCAATTAGCGAAGAAGTAACACCCGTGATTACAGAAGTTGAAGAAGAAAAGCATATCCAAACGGATATCCCGAAAGTTGACGAACCGAAAGTTATCGGCAAAATCGATCTTGAACAGTTAAATACCAAAACCCGGCCGGCAAAAAAAAGCAAGGAAGATCGCGACAAAGAGAGAAAGCTGCGGAAGCAGAAAGAGAAAGAAGCACGCCGACAAACCCGCCCCGAAGCAGAAAAGAGCGCAGGCTCAACGGTTCCACAGTCGGCTAAAACAAGCCGCCAGCCGGAAAAAAATGAAGAGCTGATAAAAACAAATATCGAAAAGCTGACGGGGCCAACCATTGTTGGGAAAATAGACCTTCCTCCCGAACGGGATAAAAAAACGCCCAGCGTCGACAATGAGCGTTCTGGCAAGAAAAAACGGCGCAAACGCATCAAGAAAGATACTGAAAAAGTAAACATAGCGGCGAAACCCGAAGACCGTAAAAAAACCGACGACAATAAAAAGCCGGGGAAAAAGAAAAAACTTTTGAAAAAAGAGGTCAACGAAGAAGATGTACAGAAGCAGATAAAAGATACGTTGGCGCGGCTAACCAGTAAAGGCGGAAAATCGAAAGGCTCGAAATACAGGCGGGAAAAACGCGCCATCAACATCGAACGGGCGGCAGCCGAAGCTGAAATCAAAGACCAGCAGAGAAACGTTCTGAAAATCACGGAATTTGTTTCCGTAAACGAACTGGCCACCATGATGAATGTGCCGGTAACGAAAATTATCTCGGCCCTGATGAGCCTCGGACTGATAGTCTCCATCAACCAGCGCCTCGATGCCGAAACCATGTCGTTGGTGGCCGACGAATTCGGCTATCAGGTAGAATTTGTCAGCGTAGAAATTCAGGAAGCCATCGAAGAGGAAACTGATAGAGACGAAGACCTGCTGCCGCGTCCGCCCATTGTGACGGTGATGGGACACGTCGATCACGGTAAAACATCGTTACTCGACTACATCCGGGACACCAACGTCATTGCCGGAGAAGCAGGCGGAATTACGCAGCACATCGGCGCCTATAACGTGGAACTTCCCGACGGGCGGCAAATCACATTTCTTGATACGCCCGGGCACGAAGCTTTCACGGCCATGCGTGCCCGCGGAGCACAGATCACCGACATCGCCATCATCATTGTCGCCGCCGACGATAACGTGATGCCGCAAACCATTGAGGCTATAAACCACGCATCGGCAGCAGGCGTTCCCATTGTTTTCGCCATCAATAAAATTGATAAGGCCGGTGCAAATCCCGAAAAAATAAAAGAAGCGCTGGCCGCGATGAACTATCTGGTTGAAGAATGGGGTGGCAAATATCAATCGCAGGACATCTCTGCCAAAAAGGGAATCAATGTCAACGAACTTTTGGAGAAAGTACTTCTCGAAGCCGAAATCCTCGACCTGAAGGCAAATCCCAATAAACGCGCCTCCGGAACAATCATAGAATCGTCGCTCGACAAAGGGCGCGGATATGTGGCCACCGTGCTGGTACAAAGCGGCACACTCAAAGGAAGCGACATTGTACTTTCAGGACAATATTACGGACACGTCAAAGCGATGTTCAACGAACGTAACCAGAAAATAGACAGCGCCGGCCCATCCGAACCGTGTATCATCCTCGGACTTGACGGAGCACCGCAGGCAGGCGATAAATTCCATGTGATGGAAGCCGAACGCGAAGCCCGACAAATAGCCAATAAACGCGAACAACTGGCCCGTGAACAGGGATTGCGCACACAGAAACATATCACACTTGACGAAATAGGGCGGCGCATCGCCATCGGCAACTTCCAAGAGCTGAACCTCATCGTCAAAGGCGACGTGGACGGCTCAATAGAGGCATTGTCCGATTCGCTCATCAAACTGTCGACAGAGGAAATTCAGGTGAACGTGATACACAAGGCCGTGGGACAGATTTCCGAATCCGACATCATGCTGGCGTCGGCCTCCGAAGCCATTGTAGTGGGATTTCAGGTGCGGCCCTCGGTGAATGCACGCAAACTTGCCGAGAAAGAACAAATAGACGTCCGCCTGTACTCAATCATCTATGACGCCATCAACGAAATTAAGGCCGCTATGCAAGGTATGCTTTCGCCCGACATAAAAGAGGAGATTGTTGGTACGGCCGAAGTTCTTGAAACATTCAAAATTACCAAAGTGGGAACCGTAGCCGGATGTATTGTCCGCGACGGGAAAATAACCCGCAACAACAAAGTGCGTGTCATCCGCAACGGAATTGTGATTTACACCGGACATTTGGGATCGCTGAAACGTTTCAAAGAAGATGTCCGCGAAATAAAGAACGGTTATGAATGCGGTTTAAATATTGAGAATTTCAACGACATAAAAGTTGGCGACAACATAGAATCGTTCCAAGAAGTGGAAGTGGCAAAACAGTTGTAATTCCCGGCGTTCGGCGCACAGGTTTTGAATCCGCAGTTGCGTATCAGGCATCGGGCAAAACATTGCCAAATAACATTTTGATAACAAAGCGTGCAAAATGCTTTTGATTTGAAAAAGAATCCATAACTTTGCAACTTAAATCAACGATAAAAAATGAATTTAATGAATAATACATATTGGTGGCTTTGGCAGATTTCGGTTGTGGTAAGCAATTTGGGGTAGCTTATATGTATTGTTGAGAAAGAATTAAATATTGAAAAGCGGCCTGTTGTTTACCGAAAACGACAGGCCGCTTTGTTTTCGGTGAACAGCAAAAAAATAAAAACAAGTGAAAAGCTGGAAAGTATGAAAGATGTAAAAGTGAAAATCCCGATTATCTAAGGCTTTATAACAAAAAAAATTACAAAGATGAAAAAGCAAAAAAGATTTTTTCTGAGTGAAGACGAAATTCCCATGCAATGGTATAACATCATGGCCGATATGGAGAATAAACCCTTGCCAATTCTCCATCCGGGAACAAAACAACCATTGAGTCAGGAAGACTTATTTCCGATTTTTGCGGAGGAAGTATCAAAACAGGAGTTGAACACCACCGACGCATGGGTTGATATTCCCGACGAAGTGCGAGAGCAGTATAAAGTGTACCGCTCGACGCCGCTTGTGCGTGCCTATGGCCTTGAAAAAGCACTGAATACGCCGGCGCACATCTATTTCAAAAACGAAAGCGTAAGCCCCGTTGGGTCGCACAAACTGAATTCGGCATTGGCGCAAGCTTATTATTGTAAAAAAGAAGGGCTGACCAATATCACCACCGAAACGGGCGCGGGACAATGGGGAACAGCCCTTTCGTATGCAGCAAAAGTTTTCGGCCTCGAACTGGCGGTTTATATGGTAAAGGTGAGCTACGAGCAGAAACCTTACCGTCGCTCGCTGATGCAGGCCTGGGGCGCTCAGGTGATTGCCTCGCCCAGCATGTCGACCAAAGCAGGACGTAAAATACTGACCCACACGCCCACCTACCAGGGAAGTCTCGGCACAGCCATCTCGGAAGCTATTGAACTGGCGCAAAGCGTGCCAAATTGCAAATACACATTGGGGAGCGTAATGAATCATGTTGTTTTGCACCAGACAGTTATCGGTTTGGAAGCAGAAAAGCAAATGGCAATGGCTGACGAATATCCCGATGTAGTTGTCGCCTGCTTTGGCGGTGGTTCCAACTTTGGCGGAATCTCGTTTCCATTTATGCGGCACAATATCCTTAACGGAAAGGAAACACGCTTTATCGCCGCTGAGCCCGCATCGTGTCCCAAACTGACACGTGGCGTGTTTCAATACGATTTCGGCGACGAAGCCGGATATACGCCACTTCTTCCGATGTACACGCTCGGACATAATTTCGCACCTGCGCATATCCATGCCGGCGGATTGCGCTATCA
>WRIQ01000021.1 GCA_009782655.1 Prolixibacteraceae bacterium | reverse complement strand
AGATAATCGAAGTGATATTCAACAGCTTTTACATTGGCCAAATTGCTGAAAACATCGCGGGCATTGGCCATATAGTTGTCGAGGTCGTTGAAATCGTTGAGCAGTACTTCGCCCCAAAAATAGAACTCGTCGAAAGTTTCCTGTGTACCGGTGACGCTTTTGAAAATTTTATACAAATGGGTGATAAGCAGCAAATTATCGGATGTTTGAAGTTTCGAGAATGACAGCGACAACTCCTGCATGGTGGTAATTTGCGGACTGAAAAGCGGCTGCCGAATCAGTTTCTGTATATAAGCCTTGAAGAATACGCCGGCGCGGCGGTTGGGGAAAACAATGCAAACATCGGCAAGCGACGTCTGATATGTGGCGTAAATATATGAAGCGCAAGCCTCTAAAAATCGTTGCATATATGTTTTTCTTCAAATTAAAATTTACCGGTACGCAATTGCAAATTTAGCGAAATATCCATATAGTAAATTTTCGAGGAAAATTTTCAAAATTCATTCTACAGGCTGCCGCATAAAGAAGGCGAAACCGTTTTTGTCATACAACTTTTGGGGGTTCGAAGTAGCCGACAAAAAAGAATCGATGTTTTTCCGGGTGTTTCTGACAACAAAATAGCAAGGTTTGTCGATGGCTCCCCGCTGGAGGAAATCCCTGTCGGCGTTGTTGTTTGCGGGTTGGCGGTCGCTGTAGAAATATTGAGCATAGCTTTTTTGCATACTTAAAATGTAACAATCTTCGCCCCGCCGCGACTGGTAAAACTTGATGGCTTCATTTTGCGTATATTGTTCAACCTGACGCGAATAAAATGTGGTGGCGGAGAAAGCAACAACGAGCGAACCACCCAAAAGGTAGAGGAACGCCTTTTGCTTGTTGGATTTGAGGAAGACGATGAACAGGATTGCACCGGCAATCAGCACAACGCCCAACAGCCATTCGAAACCAGCCCACGAAGCAGTAGCCTGCATGTTACCCAGAGTGAATTCATCAATATATGGATATAGCAAATGTTTGAATTTGTCGAAAAAAGGAATGAGGGCGACAAGAACGGCGGCGATGCCGGCAACAACCAGCAACGGAATTTTTATGAGTTTTGTAATTTCTTTCTTGTTCTCAAAAACCTGTAGAACATACCACGAAGCGAAAAAAGTAAGCGGAAAATAACACATTGATGAATAGTGGATGATTTTTGTTCTCACGATGGTGAAAAGAATGAGGACTACCCAGAACAGGATCATCATCCACTGGAAGAAAAGTTTCATTTGTGCATTTTGTTCATCTTTCAATATCGATTTGTGGAAAACAGGCAGCGCAATCACCGAGGCAGGGAAGACGCCCAGAAGCAGAATAACGAAATGGTACAGCAGGAAACCACCATGTCCGGCGTCTTCGGTTTGAAACAAACGAATCTGATAAACGATAAATTCCCGAATAATTCCGAAATTGCCGTTGATTATCTGGATAATAAACCAAAAACCACCTATCGCGGCAAGCAGGACACAGAATACGATAATGTGCTTTGCCCTGAACCGGATTTTAAATTTTATCAATATCAGGTAGACAAAAAGCGTTAACATGAAAATGAGGAAACCCACAGGGCCTTTTGTTAATACGGACAAACCAATGAAAATTGCTGATAATGAAATGGAAATGTCTTGTTTTCGAGAGTCGGGATTGCTTATACAATCGATGAAAAATGAGATACCCAAAAAAATAAAAATATTGAACCATGGGTCTATAATTCCCGATTTGAAATAAAAAAAAGGCATGAAAGAACAGGCGTAGAAAAGCGTCCAGATTATTCCGAATTGTATGCTGTGAATCTTTTTGCCTATATCGAACAGAGCCAGCAGTGTAACAATACCGCAAAAAGCGTTGGGCAGGCGTGTTGCGAACTCGTTGACGCCGAAAATTTTCATCGTCAAAACCTGCATCCAGATAAACAAAGGCGGTTTTTCCCAAAACGGATTGAAATTGATTTGCACCGTCAGGTAGTCGCCGGAGACAAGCATTTCGCGTGCCGACTCTGCGAAGTTAATTTCATCCCAGTCGAAAAGATGAACCCCTCCGATGCCCGGAACAAATACGATGATTCCGAAAATTACGATCAATATCCGGATCAAAATGCTTCGTTTCAATAAAATCATAAAAATCCTTTTACGGAAAAACGCTCGCTGCACCCGAATTTGAAAGGAAATCGGCGAACGTTTTGTCCTTGCAAATTAATAGAATTAATTTTACAAACTCAATCAATAATCGAAAAAGCTGCGAAATTTGCTGGCAATCGCGCAATCCGTTAAACATTCGGGCATTGATTCTTTGGACTTGTTTATGGTTCCATGATGCAATAATTTCGTGATGCGACAGCTATGCCGCTTGTTGTAAATGTTCTACGCAAAATGCTTTCCTGTGTTTTCAGGCTGTATTTCGAGTTTTTTCTATTATTTTTGAATTTTTTGATGGCGCAGATAGCCGCAATTTATGTAGTTTTACAAAAAAAAACAGCAACAATCGGTTATCAATTTTTAATCTAAATCGGGGATTCTAAAATGTTATCAGGATTTCAAAAAGTAAAGGCACTGCTAATTATTGTGATTCTTAGCGCCGCAGGATGCCGCCATAATGAAACGCAACCTGCAACTCAACAAGGAAAAATCAGGCCGGTTTCGTTTGTCGATGTGCATTTCGCGGATAATTTTTGGTTACCGCGCATGGAAATCAACCGCACGGTATCCATTCCGTCGGCGTTTCACCAATGCGAAATCAACGGGCGTTTCGATAATTTTGCATTGGCAGGGGGCTTGAAAGAGTGTGAGCATCAGGGCGATTTCTCATTCGATGATACCGATCCCTACAAGATCATCGAGGGCGCCTCTTATTCTTTGGCCGTAAAATACGACGCCCGATTAGACGCTTATCTCGACAGTGTTATCGCGCTGATTGCCGCCGCGCAGGAACCCGACGGATACCTCACCACCTGTGTTACAAACAAATGTTACCGCCTTTCGGGATGGTGGGGACGCTCGCGCTGGGAGAGAATCAACAGCCACGAGTTGTATAATAGCGGCCACCTCTACGAAGCTGCCGTTGCTCATTACAGGGCCACCGGCAAACGTTTGCTGCTCGATGTGGCGTTGCGAAATGCCGATTTGGTATGCGAAACTTTCGGCTTGGGCGAAAATCAGATTAAATATCCGTCGGGGCATCCCATTATTGAAATGGCGCTGGTGAAACTGCATGAAGTTACCGGCGACGAAAAATATCTCACACAGGCGCGTTATTTTGTGGACGAAGCTGGAAGGCTTTCCAACGGACGCAAGCCGGGTATTTACAGTCAGGATCACAAGCCAGTGACGGAGCAAGACGAAATTGTGGGACATGCCGTCAGGGCGGGCTATTTCTATTCGGGCGTTACCGATGTTGCCGCGTTGCAAAGCGACAAAGCGCTTTTTGCGGCTGTCGAGCGCGTTTGGGACAATATGGTCGGCCACAAACTCTATCTGAACGGAGGAATCGGTTCGCGACCGCAGGGCGAAGGATTTGGCCCCGATTATGAACTGAACAACTTCAATAATTATTGCGAAACCTGTGCATCCATAGCCAATGTATATTGGAATCACCGTATGTTTCTGGCCACAGGCGAGGCCAAATATGTGGACGTTTTGGAGCGCACTCTATACAATGGATTGATTGCCGGCGTATCGCTCAGCGGCGACAAATTTTTCTACGACAATC
Organism: Prolixibacteraceae bacterium; assembly: GCA_009782655.1. The sequence continues at coordinate 7,245 of WRIQ01000021.1, read as the reverse complement.
CGATGGCTTCACATGGCGGGCATCATCGCGAGCCTTGGTTTGGATGTGCTTGTTGTCCGGGAAATGTCACACGCTTTATGGCGTCGGTGCCGCTTTACAATTATGCCGTTTGTGAAAACAATATTTATGTAAACCTGTATGTTGAGGGGAATGCGAAAATAAAACTGCCCGACAGTGAAGTGGAATTGCTACAAACTACTGAATATCCGTGGAGTGGAAATGTTGGCATCGAAGTGAACCCTGCGAGCGGCAGCGCTGGCCGATTTTCCGTCTCGTTGCGGATTCCCGGCTGGGCAGATGGCAGGCCCGTTCCCTCCAATTTGTACCGCTACGTGAATGGCAGACATTCGAAAACAAAAATTTTTGTGAATGGAAAAAAACAAAAGCCATTGATTCACAATGGATATGCCATTCTTGATCGCCAATGGGAGAGGGGCGACGTTATTACATTGGAAATGGATATGCCCGTGCGCAGGGTGCAGGCGCATCCGTCGGTGGAATACAACGAAGGCTTGTTAGCTATGGAACGTGGCCCGATCTTGTATGCCCTCGAAAGTGTCGATCAAAACCGCGATTATATCTTCGACATGGTAATTCCGCGCGATGCAAAAATTACCGGAAGATTTGAAAAAGATTTGCTGGGCGACGTGGTTTTGCTCGAAGGCGACGCCTATGCAGTGGAACAAAATCAGCAAGCAGCGGGGAAGAGGCAGAATCCGGTTCGTTTTACAGCCATTCCCTACAGCGCATGGAATAATCGCGGACATGCGCAGATGGCGGTCTGGATTCCCGAATCGGCCGAAAAAGCCATTCCCAAGCCCGAACCAACCATCGCTTCGCGTGCACGTCAAATTGGCGGATATGGATTTAACGACCAGTTTGAACCCAGATCGTCCCGCGACATCAACACGCCATATCACTATTGGTGGTTGAAGAATGGTACGGAAGAACATATTGGCTATCAGTTTGATGAGCCTACACAAGTATCGTCGGTTGAAGTTTTTTGGCTCGCCTTCGAGCATTATGACGTAATTTACAAAGCGCCGAAATCGTGGAAACTGTTTTATAAAGACGGCGGCAACTGGAAAGAAGTGGAAAACGCTTCGGGATATGGCGTCGAAATCGACAGGTATAATAAGGTTGTTTTCAAACCAGTAACTACCACCGAATTGCGGCTGACGGCGCAACTCAGGCGTTCTGGCGACGAGGATGGCGAAGTTCCCGAAGCTGCAAAAAGAGGCTATTCGGGCGGCGTAATAGAATGGAAAGTTTATTAAAATTTATGCCTTATGGTGGCCAAATCAAACAGCAAATTGCAAACTGGAAAAGAAATCCTGAATTTGGAATTTTCAAACATATAATAGCAACAAAAACATGAAAAATCTGGTAAAACTGAGTATAATTGCCATTTTGGGCACGTTAATTTTTCTTTCAGGCTGTGGGAGGCAGGAGGCGGTTTCCTCGTCCAACGATTATCCCATTCAACCGGTATCGTTCACTTCGGTAAAATTCACTGACGACTTTTGGGCGCCGCGCATTCGTATAAATCAGGATGTTACAATTCCCATCGCATTGAAACACTGCTACAGCACGGGGCGCGTCGATAATTTCAAAAAAGCGGGCGGGCTGATATCTGGATATTTCGACACGCAGTTCACCTTCGATGATACGGACATTTACAAGATTCTCGAAGGAGCTTCCTATTCTATTCAGATGTATCCCAATAAAGCGCTGGAAGCCCGCATGGATTCGCTCATTCATTTTATAGAGCTTGCGCAGGAAGACGACGGCTACCTGTATACGGCGCGCACTGCTGGCGAATCGGGAAATTTACACAAATGGGTTGGTGAGAAGCGCTGGGAAAAAACGCCCGACCTGAGCCACGAACTCTACAATTGCGGACATCTTTACGAAGCGGCTGTTGCGCACTATCAGGCAACTGGCAAACGCACACTGCTCGATGTGGCCATCAAAAACGCCGATTTGCTGGTGCGCGATTTCGGGCCGGAAAAACTGACATACGAACCCGGACATCAGATTGTAGAAATGGGACTGGCAAAAATGTATCGTGCAACGGGTAAAAAAGAGTATCTCGATCTGGCAAAATTCTTCCTCGACCTGAAAGGCAACGGGCGAAGCGGCGAATACAGCCAAACACACAAGCCCGTTGTTGAGCAGGACGAAGCCGTTGGCCATGCAGTGCGTGCAACCTATATGTACTCAGGAATGGCCGATGTGGCTGCCCTGACTGGCGATGTGGATTACCTGAAAGCCATCGACAGGATTTGGGATAATGTGGTAACCAAAAAATATTATATTACGGGAGGAATAGGCGCCACTGGGCATGGCGAAGCTTTCGGTAAAAACTATGAGTTGCCCAACATGTCGGCATATTGCGAAACCTGCGCTGCCATTGCAAATGTATACTGGAATCACCGTTTGTTTCTGCTGCATGGCGACGCAAAATATTATGATGTGCTGGAACGTACGCTCTATAACGGGTTGATTTCGGGCGTTGGTCTTGTTGGCGACCGTTTTTTCTATCCCAATCCGTTGGAATCCATCGGCCAACACGGTCGTAGCGAATGGTTTGGGTGTGCATGTTGTCCCAGTAATGTTTGCCGTTTTATGCCTTCGGTGCCGGGATATGTGTATGCTCACAAAGATAATCGGCTGTATGTAAATATGTTTGTAGAAAGCGAATCAGACGTCGAAGTCAATGGGGAAAACGTGCATTTGGCGCAAACCACCGGCTATCCGTGGGATGGGAATGTTGCCATTGAGGTTAATCCCTCAGAGAAAATGAAATTCGATATGCTGGTGCGCATTCCGGGATGGACTTATAACCAGCCTGTTCCCGGCGATTTATATACATACCTGCATCCTTGCGATGAGCCTGTGGAAATTAAAATCAATGGGAAAAAAATCAACTATCCGGTTGGCGAAAACGGCTATGCCAAACTTTCGAAGAAGTGGGCATCCGGCGATAAAATCGAGATTTCGTTGCCGATGCATGTGCACCGCACCGTTGCACACGAAAATGTGGAAGACAACCAAGGAAAAGTGTCGCTCGAGCGCGGCCCCATCGTGTATTGTTTAGAGTGGGTCGACAACGACGGCTATGTGCTGAACACCGTTTTGGAAGATAATGCTGCGATATTGCAGATCGAAAAAACCGATTTGAACGGTGTCGTGGCTTTGGAAATCGATGCAAAGAGCGCCCATCGAATGGAGGATAACAAAATAAGTGTTGAAGATAAGCGCATTACGGCCATTCCCTATTTTGCTTGGGCCAATCGCGGTTCGGGAGAAATGGCTGTCTGGATTCCACGTACCCGGGAATCAACGCGGCCGCTGCCGCAGGCTACCATCTGCACCAAAGCCAAAGTTACCGCTTCCGTGAGGAACCGCTCGCTCGGCGCTGTCAACGACGGTTTTTGGCCTGCCAACTCCAACGACCGGAGTGTGCCTTTCTACTCGTTGTGGCCCAAAAATAACGCTTCCGAATGGGTCGCATACGCGTTTGAAGCGCCCGCTACCATTTCAAAGGCTTCGGTTTACTGGTACGACGACAAGCCGTGGGGCGGATGCGAAATTCCGCGTTCGTGGAAAATTCAATACAAACAGGACGGAATATGGAAAGATGTGAACGCAAAAGGCGAATACAAACCGGCGAAAGATGTGCTGAACACCATTGAGTTTGCGTCTGTGACCACGCAGGAAGTGCGCCTTGTTTTCCGAATGCCTGAAAAAAATTCTTCGGCAATCTACGAGTTCGAAGTCAAGTAGTTTCAGGTTTTCTGGCAATGAAAAGGAAGCCGATTTCTTCGCCGTGGAAATAAAAAAATCCGTATAACTTTGTTATTCAGTATTACTGTTTTACATTTGTAGGTTTTGTAATACCTTTGTGTGCTTTCAGTGCATGGAATGTTTTTTTGAGCTAAAATTTTTTTGATGGATTGCGCTGTTTCACAAAAAAGAATCGTCATTTTGCAGTGAATAAATCCTAAATTTTTTGCTATATGAAACGAATTGTGTTTTTATTGCTTTTAGTATCGTCGTTGTCGCACGGACAAAGCGTTGACAGCCTTTATCGTAAGGCTGATAATTTCAGGGAGTATTATAGTTCAATGTACTTTTACGGCGCTTCGGGAGTTACGCCGGTGAACGACAGCCATAAATTCTGGTATCTGACGCAAACCCCCAGAGGAAGCGAATTTCTCATCATCGACGGCGACGAGCGAGCGGTCTTAGCGGCTTTCGATCAGCAGCGGTTGGCCGATTCACTGAAAATCATGCTGAGGAAGGATGTCGAAGCATACAAGTTGCCGTTTCGTACCATTCAGTGCAACAACAACTTGGATACGGTTTTCTTTTCGATTGATAATGAGCGATATATCTGCGAGTTGAAAAACTATTCGATAAAAAAGGAACCGGCTCGGCCCTCTCCGCAGAGACCATACTGGAGTACGATTTTCAAAGAGGACGGCAAGGGTAAAGTCAGGTCGCCTGATAGAAAAAAGGAGGCTTATATTTCAGAAGGCAACCTTTGGGTTACCGACTTGGAAAGTGGAAAAAGTCGGAAATTGAGTTCCGACGGCTCGGTTTTCGAGTATTACGCATCAAGTATTTTCTGGTCGCCCGATTCTAAAAAAATTGTTTGCTGCAAATATCGTCCGACCGAAAACCGCAAGGTGGTTTTGATTTCTTCGTCGCCGCGCGATCAGCTTCAGCCCAAAACCGAAGAACTGGATTATGTGAAACCCGGCGATGCTCTGCCCATTCGACGGCCGGTTTTATTTCTGCTTGACGAAGAACGGCAGATACATTTCGACATTCCCAATGTGGATGAACAATATGAATTGGGTAACATCAAATGGGACAAATCGAGCGATTTTTTCACGTTCGATTTCAACCGCCGAGGGCACCAGCAGTTTGTTATCTATGCCGGCGACGCCCGAAGCGGCGAGTTGCGAAAAATAGTTGATGAACAGAGTGGTACGTTTATTCATTACTACGCGTTGTATCAGTATTGGTTCAAATCGTCGAACGAGCTGCTTTGGATTTCGGAGCGCGACGGATGGCGCCATCTCTATCTTTACGACACAATGACAGGACAAGCGAAAAAGCAACTCGTAAAAGGGGAGTGGGTTGTAAAATCGGTGGTGCATGTCGATGAAAAGAACCGCACGGTGATTTTCAAAGGATGCGGCAAAGACAAAGGCGAAGATCCCTATTTGGAAAAATACTATCTTCTTGATATTGAAAAAGAAAAACTGTCCTGCCTTACACCCGAAAATGCCGTTCATCATGCAGTTTTCAGCGCCGATTACAAGCTAATGGTTGATGTTTTTTCGCGTGTCGATATGGCGCCGGTTGTGGCGTTGCGCACTGTGGATGATGGAAAAATCGTTTTCAAGCCTGAAAATCAGCCCGATATCAGCAAGGCGCTGGATGCAGGACTGCGTTTGCCCGAAGTTTTTTCGGCGAAAGGACGCGATGGCAAAACTGATATTTGGGGAATCATCATACGTCCCACGGGTTTCGATGCGTCGAAAAAATATCCGATAATCGAGTATATTTATGCTGGCCCACATGATTCACATGTGCCCAAATCGTTCAACCTCGCCCATTGGGGCAGCGATTTAGCCGAGTTGGGATTCATCGTTGTGCAAATCGACGGCATGGGAACTGCCAACCGCTCGAAAGCCTTTCATGACGTGTGCTGGAAAAACCTGAAAGACGCCGGATTTCCCGACAGGATCGCATGGTTGAAAACTGCTGCTCAAAAATATCCCCAAATGGACGTCGGAAGGGTTGGCATTTTCGGAAGTTCGGCGGGTGGGCAAAATGCCATGGGCGCTCTGCTTTTTCATCCCGAATTTTACAAAGTAGCCTATGCTGCGTGCGGATGCCACGATAACCGCATGGACAAAATATGGTGGAACGAACAGTGGATGGGCTGGCCTGTTGGAAAAGAATACGACGAATGTTCGAATGTCGTTAATGCGCACCGTCTGCAAGGAAAATTGATGTTAGTGCTGGGCGAATTGGACAATAATGTAGACCCATCGTCCACTTTGCAGGTTGTCAATGAATTGATTAAACACAACAAGGAGTTTGAATTTGTGATGCTGCCCGGCGAGAGGCACACTATGGGAGGTAGATATGGAGAGCGCAAGCGCCGGGATTTTTTTATGCGCCATCTGCAAAACATCGAAACTCCCGATTGGAATGTCAGCAAAAATTGAATCTCTTGTACGGGCGTTGTGTGCAAGCGGACGAGAACGCAGTGTAAAAACCAAGTTTCTTGGACGGAAAGCACAACCCAATAATGTAGTAATTGAATTATAAATTCTTATATATGAGAATAATAAATCGTATCAACAAATTATGCTTGCTTGTATCAAGCATGTTGGTACTGTCAAATTGTACAAATAGTTCCATTGAATGTACGTTGAAAGGTGAAGTAAAAGACCGACCTGAAAGTAACCTGTTAATCTTGAAAAAACAAGGGGAAGACCCACGTATTAACGGCGTACACATTCCAATCACAGACAGAAAGTTTGAGTATATTTTGAATTGCAATTACGAAGAACTTTATGAATTGGTATTTTATGATGAATTTGAACAGGGCTCTTTCAAACCAATCCCGTTCTTTTCAGAGAGTGGAGCTATTAATTTTACTTTACACCCGACTGACCGGTTCAATGAGAACAAAGTTGAAGGCAGTAAACTCACAAGGGATTATTGGGATTATTTAAACCCTATCCTGAATAAATATGAGGAAATTCAAAAAGAATTTCTCACAAAATCTAAACGATATTTGGAGGATAATTTTGGTGAGGTTCTAAAAGGGTTTGTTGTACTTGGGGTAGCTCGCGAAAGAAGTGTTTCCACCGCCGAAGCGGCTATCAAATTAGATAACTATCCATGGGAAAATCTCGTAGAACTAAATGACACAGAAAAGATATGGGAAAAATATGGAATAGGAAATTCTGGTGGTATGGTTTTTCTGATTGATGAAAACGGGATCATTGTTGCCAATGACCCATCCATTGAAGAAATACGCGATTTTTTAATCAATAAACTTTAGAATATTGAAAGGTACCATCACACAACAAGCGGTTTTGCGAAATTGGGGGTTAAGTGACAACCCAAACTGTGGCGGGAATGTATTGATATCTTTATAAAACAAACAATCATGAAAGCACAAATTTTACTAGTATTCTGTTTTCTGCCGAT
>WRIQ01000020.1 GCA_009782655.1 Prolixibacteraceae bacterium | reverse complement strand
ACGGTTTCTTTGTCTAAAATATTGACAACAGCATGGCACAAACACTGCTCAACTTCTGCCAAAGTGTCAAAAGTTCGATTCTTAAATCCCCCGTTTGCCCTGATATGTTTCCAAAACCGTTCTGCAGGATTTACTTCAGGCGAATATGCAGGCTGAAATAGAGGTATAATGTTGTCAATGTGCATTTTACTGCTGTGTCACGAGGCATTGTCCATTGCAGGAATTATGCGGTATTTCCGGAAATTTTCAGATAGAAAACTCAAAAAAACTTCCATACACTCACCGTTGGCATACGGTAGAATCAACGAAAAACTGTCGCCTGTTTCGGGACAAAATGCACCGTACAGATATGTATATTCTCTGACTGTCCGGCTGCCTGCCAATGCTCTACTGCCTTTTGGCACCCAGCAGGAGCCAATACTGTCTATTCTTCCGAAACGGGCTTCATCCTGAAAAAACAATTTTATTGACCTGGTATCTTCCTGATTTTTAAACTCTAACGATTTGGCTGCCAATAATTCAGGCAGTTTTTTTATACTCCTCCTGAGCCTGTTTATCTGATTTGGGATGAGATTGTCTTGGTACTTTTTTTCGCCAGCCATGACGCTTATATAGTTTCTATTAAATATTTACCCAAATGATTTTCTATACATCTTGATTTTATTGATATGTGTAATTTCTTTTGGGTAAATAAAAAATGTAATTTATATAATTTCTATAAACTTTTTGACTGAGAGATTATATGAATATCAAACTTTATTATTTTTCATCTGTTTTTATCGAGAAATGATGAATCACGAAAAGTATATGCAACGTTGTTTGAGTCTTGCCGCTCAGGGTTTGGGAAATGTGGCGCCCAACCCAATGGTGGGCTGTGTAATTGTGCATGGCGGAAGAATCATTGGCGAAGGCTATCACAACCGGTATGGCGGCCCCCATGCCGAAGTGAATGCTATTCATTCGGTTCGCAATCGTTCTCTGTTGGAAAGCAGTACTTTGTATGTTTCGTTGGAACCGTGCGTCCATCATGGAAAAACACCGCCCTGCACCGATTTGATTTTGACGGAAAAAATAGGCCATGTGGTAGTAGGAACGGTAGATCCTTTTTCGGAAGTTGCCGGAAAAGGAATCGAAAAACTGCGGCAAAATTGCGTAAAAACCGAAGTCGGTATTCTCGAAAAAGAGTGCCGACAGCAAAATCGGCGCTTTTTCACTTTTCACGAGAAAAAACGTCCGTACATTATTTTGAAATGGGCGCAGTCGCTCGACGGTTTTATGGGCGGTGGGTGCAACACGGCGGAACACGGTGAGCGGCAGTGGATTACCAATCGGCTGTCGCGGCAGTACGTACACAAGTGCCGCACACAGGAAGCGGCAATTTTGATTGGCGCTCGTACTGCGCTGGCCGACAATCCGTTGCTCACTGCCAGAGAGTGGAGCGGAAACCAGCCTCTGCGAATCATAATCGACCAGCGCGGCAACCTGCCCGCTCATCTGCACATTTTCGACGGAAAAACGTCCACGCTTGTCTTTTCACCCACGCAAAAGGAAAATCGTCAGAACTTGGAATTTGTTAAAACAGACTTCGAAGGAAAAAATTTTATCAGTCATATACTCAAATATTTACACCAACATAACATTCAGTCGGTGGTTGTGGAAGGAGGCGCGGCAACCTTAAACAGCTTCATCGGCGAAGGGTTGTGGGACGAAGCGCATATCTATTACGGAAACGTATTTTTATCAGGCGGCATTGAAGCGCCCAATCTTGAAGGGAAGATGATCGCAAAAGAGAATTTTGAAGATGATCGGTTGGTGGTTTTGACAAATGAGAATCTCTAAAAAATCATTTTTCCATTCCCTGATAATTAAAATGCGCTGCAAGCAACAACAAAGTTGATTTGGCCGCCGTTTGAAATTCAGAATTACTATTTTTACGGAATCTTTTTACCGAAAAAGAGATTCGGATAAAAGCGGGTAGTTTGGGGTAATGCCTGCGCCCGCAGGATTAATTTCGAAGAAGGAAGCAACTGTAACAATCCCGCGAAGGGAGTAAAGTAAAAACGAATGAAGAGAATATTTCAGTTATTGTCGATTTTTTTATGTGTCTTTTTCAGCGAACCGGTTTTTTCGCAGCAGGGCAATAACCTCCGATATGCGGTAACCGACGGGCAAACATTTATTCTGCATAAAGTTGCAGAAGACGAAACGCTCTTCTCGCTGGCCGAGAAATATAAAGTGTCGGAGGTGTCGATTGTAAACAACAATTCGCAATTGGTTTTCGGGCTAAAGGTGGGGATGGAACTGAAAATTCCGGTGGAGAGCAGCAGGCAGATTGCTCAAAGCGCCTCTGCTGCAACCCAAAGCGATGCCGAAGCGCCGCAAACACGGGTGATAAAAGTTATTACAGTTAATCAGCCGTCGAGATTTTTGACGCATACCGTAAAACGAAGGGAAACACTCTCTTCCATTGCGAAAAAATATGATATCACCATCGACGATATTCTCAAATACAATCAAGGACTGACTGAACTCAAAAGAGGCGACAGGCTGAGAATTCCCCAATGGGACAAAAAAGACAGAGACAGAGATCGAACAGAAGAAGAGCGCGAAAAACCTGTCGAAGAATCCCCCCCAACATCATTTACGCACAAAGTGATTGCCGGCGAAACCCTTCTGTCGATATCGAAAAAATATGATATTCCTGTCGAATCCATTCTGGAGCAAAACTCTGGCGCCGGCATCGTAAAACCCGGCATGAACCTTATGCTGACAGGCGCACAACCCTCAAAAGCAGAGGTTAAACAGGTTGAAATTCAGGAAGAATATATCAATCATACCATTGTGTCGGGCGAGACACCTTTTTCGTTAAGCCGAAAATATAACATAACCGCCGAAGCGTTGATCGAGTTCAATCCCAGCCTCGACGGTTCTTTCAAAACCGGTACGGTCATCCGTGTTCCCAAGCCCGCAGAAGAATCTGCTTCGCAACAATTCAACCGCCATGTTGTGGGCAAACATGAAACGGTGGACGAGTTGGCGCTGTTTTTCAGAGTGTCGTCCAACAACCTGAAAAAGTGGAATCCTTTTCTGGAATACCGCGACATTATCGAAGGCGACACCATTCGCGTTATTCCCGGATTTTCGGACGGAACACCTGATGAGCAACCGGCTGTAATACAATACGAAGACGTCTGCGATTGCGTTCCTTTGCCCAGAGAATACATGGTTGGGCGCACATACCATGTTGTGATGTTTCTTCCCCTGATGATCGATTCGAACATGACAAACCTGTACACATATCAACCCGAAATTGCAGAGAGCGACACGCTGAGCGGATTTAAAACAAAACAGACAATCGACTATAACAGAAAATTTTATGGCAGCAGTGAAAATTTCCTTCATTTCTATGAAGGCGCTCTGCTGGCTGCCGACTCGCTGCAAAACGAAGGTCTGAAAATAAAATTGACGGTTTACGACACCAGCGACGCCAACAACAGGTTAAGCCAATTGGTGGCTTCGGGAAAACTGGATGACGCCGATTTGTTCATCGGCCCTGTTCATCCCGCCGACCAGAAAGAAATTGCCGCATTTGCGCAAATGCGTAATATTCCCGTAATTTCGCCTCTGTCGGCAGTCGAGGAGGTGACCAGAAGCAATCCCTGTTTCTTTCAGATCAATACTTCGCACGACATATTACAAGCCAAAGAAGCCGAATATATTGCCGAAACCTATCGCGGTTACAAAATTATTTTCCTCGAAACCGGAATCAGCAACAACATGCAGGGTATCGAATTGATGAACAGCGTCAGAAAAATGATGGAAAAAACAGGCGATGAAACAACCGTTTTCAGAAACATAAATTTTAGAGATTCGAGGCTCGATGGATTAAGGGCGGCGCTGGACGAAAAGCGAAAGAATGTAATTATCCTCTCTTCGCAGAGCGAGGCCGATGTCCGTGTGGGCTTGTCTAATATCTATGCGCTGGCTCCTAAATTCGACATTGTTTTCTTCGGAAACTACAGATTCCCGCAGTATGAAAGCATCAATCCGGAACATTACCACGACGGGCAAATGGAATATCTGTCGCCATACTGGGTTGATTATAAATCTGGTATAACAAAGGCGTTTGTGAGTAAATTCCGTAATAATTTCAAAACCGAACCCAATCAATACAGCAATCAGGGATACGATGTTGTTTATTACTTTGTGAAAGCGCTCGACAGCTACGGGAACAATTTTCTGCATTGCATTCCCAATTTGAATGTCGGTCTTATTCAGGGAAATTATTCTTTTGTAAAAACGCCCGGCGGCGGTTTTATCAACGAAAGTTTGAATGTAATTTCCTATACGAAAGATTATCAGGTTGTCAGGAAAAAAGTTATTGACTAAAAATGCCCAGACTAATTACGGTCGTGTCAATTTGAAACAGTCGGATTGCGCTTTGATTTTCAAAGTTTAAGGCTCAATTTCGCTGTCCGCAAATTGTCGCCCGTCACACTATCTGAGTTGACGGGTTTGCCCGTTCCTGAATACGTACGCTACTTCGTCGTTGGAGAGCGCCCAGATGGAATATATGCCGATACAGGTGCCGAAGGGAAAGTTCAACACTTTTAACGCTGCCAGAATAATGGTTAATATTCTGGCCCACTCTTTCCGGTTCAGCAATCCTACTCCTGCAATAATTCCGGGAACGCTCAACAATACGATCATCCATATCGCAATGGTAATCAGTATGTTCAAAAGACCGTGTGTTATTGAACCGGGGATAAATCTTGCGAAAATTCCAAAAAAGACGCCGACAAAAATTGCTGTGACAATTGACAAGATACCCAACCCGATGAACAACCAAGCCACAAAATTTATATGTTTTTCCATTGTTGTGAAGATTCAAAATTCGATGCCAAAGCTGAATAAAAAGCGCTTTTCAGGGAATATTTTTTAGGTTAACAGCAATTTTTCGACGGTAAAATGGCTTTTGTTTTCGGTGAGCCGGTAAAATAACTGGTCGTCAGGGATAACATAAAAGGATTTTTCTTTTACTTTGTTTTTTTAAGTGTTATAAATCATGTACAAAGCTTCTGAACAACGTTACACATCAATGCCATATAACCGTTGCGGCAAATGGGGGTTGAAACTGCCCGCCATTTCGCTGGGGTTGTGGCATAACTTTGGCGGCGTCGACGTCTTCGAAAACGGTAGGAAAATTCTGCATCGCGCCTTCGATTTAGGCGTTACCCATTTCGATTTGGCCAATAATTATGGGCCGCCGCCGGGTTCGGCAGAGGAAAACTTCGGCGAAATCATGTCGCAGGATTTCAAGCATTACCGCGACGAACTTGTCATATCGACCAAAGCCGGTTATCTGATGTGGGCAGGGCCTTATGGCGAATGGGGCTCGCGCAAATATCTGATTTCGAGCCTAGAGCAAAGCCTGAAACGGATGAAACTGGACTATGTAGATATTTTCTATTCGCACCGTCCCGACCCGAGTACGCCGCTGGAAGAAACCATGATGGCGCTCGATCAGGCCGTGCGTTCGGGAAAAGCGTTGTATGTCGGCATTTCGAACTATGCAGCCGACAAAACGCGCGAAGCAACGCAAATTCTGCGACAACTGGGAACGCCCTGCCTGATTCACCAGCCCAAATATTCGATGTTTGAACGCTGGATAGAAGACGAACTGTTGGATGTTCTCGAAGAAGAAGGCGTCGGCTGTATTCCATTTTCGCCATTGGCGCAGGGGCTACTCACCGACCGCTACCTGAACGGCATTCCCGTCGGCTCGCGGGCGGCGAAATCTTGGGGATTCTTGCGGCCTCGGGAAGTGGAACCGGCCATCGGGAAGGTGAATAAACTCAACGACATAGCAAAAAGCAGGGGACAGTCGCTGGCGCAAATGGCGCTTGCTTGGGTGCTCAAAGACAAACGGATAACATCGGCGCTCATTGGCGCCAGCTCGGTGGAACAGTTGGAAAACAACGTGGAAGCGTTGCTGAACCTGAAATTCAGCGACGACGAACTGGTGGCCATCGGGGAGATTCTGAAATAAAAAAAGGAAACCGACGTCGGTTTCCTTTTTCTGGATTGCATGTTTTCACCGTTTTCTGGGCGGGCTGAAAGGCAGATACGGGTTGTTGCTGTTTCCGTAGGTACCGCCCCCCGACCTGTTGCCGAACAGGTTGAAATCGCCGAAAGTGAAACACAATCCTATGCTGGCTTTCATCAGGCTCGAATTGACATTCTTCCGGTTGTATCTGGTTGAGTTGGCAATGACAATGCCTTCTTCGTCAACCGTTTCGTAATAGTCAAAATCGGGCTTGCCGTCCAGTATATCCGACATTATCCACGAGTAAGTGGCATCGGCATATAGGCTTATGCGATCTGTGAGCATAACTTCCAAACCGACGCCGCCGCCTAAGTTCAGGGCAGTTTCCCGTTTTGAACCGTTTTTTCCCGCCGAATATAAAACCGGAGCGCTGAAAGCCAAATCTTCGCCCGTATAAATGGTTCCGGCAACGTTTATCGAATAATTTGTTGGCGGCCACGTAACAGAATTTTGAAAGCGCAACTCGGTGCTAATCATCGATACGCCGCCATGGACCTTGGCAAAAGGTCTGATTTTCCCCACAGGTAAAACATAATAACGGAACGAGGCCAATATGTCCATTATTGAAGTTTCGTATTCCAAAGGATTTCTCCAAGTGTTTCCGATCAACGGCAGGTCAACCAGTTCTACTTCAGGAATGGACACTTTCAGTTGATAAAAATCGGTATATTGAAAATTATACAACGGAGGATTGCCGTTTTTTCCCGTCAGGTTGGTTAAGCCGAATTCGGCGCCAATCCAGAAATTTTCGGATATTGAAAGCATGGCTTCGGCGTTGAACCCGAATTTGCTGTCGTGCGAAAAACTGCTGAATGGCCCGAACTCTTCATTCACCGTTCCGATGGCCGAAGAAACAATTTCCTTGTCGTCCGACTCTTTAAAATTGAAAGGATAACTTCCCGAAAGTCTTACTTTTACTGAATTTTGCGCTTTGGCGCCCGATGGAATCACCAGCACAAGCGCCATTAAAGCTACTGCTGTTAAGACAGATTTTTTCATAATGATTGTTATTGTCAAAATCTTTAATTTCATAGATATTCTAACTACGAACGTTTTCTTTTATGGTTTTAGCGTCCACGAGCTTAAATAATTTATCCGAACGCCTGATTTTTTCCGGCACTGACATCGAAAAATAGCTTCCTTTGCAGGCTTCTTCAACGGATTCGAGTTCTACTCTAATCTCATTTACAGTCATTTGTATGACGCCTGTGGTAGGCCCGGCTATCAAAATTTCGTCGCCAACGGCAAGGTTTCCTGTTTCGAGTTTAAACTCGGCAACCTTGATGTTGGGAAAATAATTGGCGCCTTTTCCGAGGTAAATTTTCCGTTTTGTGGCCGTCGAGCCGTAATTGTGGCTCCAGTCGCCCAGCCGCTGCCCCAGATAATATCCGTTCCAGAATCCGCGGTTGAAGACCGTCGCCAGCCGTTTGTCCCAGCCGGCAATTTTTTCGTCGGTGAAGGCGTCGTTTTTCCATGCTTCCACGGCTTCGCGGTAACATTCCACGGTTGTTTTCACATATTCGGCGGAACGCGCACGCCCTTCGATTTTCAGAACCGTCACGCCGCTGTCCAATATTTTATTCAGAAAATGAATGGTTTTCAAGTCCTTGGGAGACATGATATATTCGTTTTCCACAGCCAGTTGGGCGCCCGTTTCCTTGTCGGTAACCAGATAGGCGCGCCGACAGGTTTGCAGGCAACTGCCGCGGTTGGCCGATTCGTACATTTCGTGCAAACTCAGGTAGCATTTTCCACTGATGGCCATGCACAACGCGCCATGCACAAACATTTCGAGGCGCAGCAGGTTTCCCGATGGGCCTGTAATCTGCTGTTTCACAATTTTTTCGTTTATCTCGCAGACGCGTCCCAGATTGGTTTCGCGTGCCAGCACAATCACATCGGCATATTGTGCGTAGAATTTCGCCGCCTCGAAGTTGGTGATATTCACCTGTGTAGAAATGTGAACTTCAAGCCCCAGCTCGTACGCTTTCATGATGACAGCTACATCGGAAGCGATGATGGCCGACATGCCCGCAGATTTTGCCGCTTCCAAAATCTGCTCCATCAGCGCCAGTTCATTGTCGAAAACTTCGGTATTCAGCGTGAGGTAAGTCTTCACATTGTGCGCTGAAGCTATCTCGTTTATCTTTTTCAAGTCGCTGATAGTAAAATTGTTGGACGAGCGTGTACGCATATTGAGATGCTCCACGCCAAAATAAATGGAGCCGGCGCCGCCTTGTATGGCCGCCATCAGCGATTCGTACGAACCCACTGGCGCCATTATCTCTATATCGTTCTCTTTCATCTTCATAATAGGGTGCAAAGGTAACGCTTTCGGCGAATATGAAAAAACATTTTCAGGGAACGAAATATTGTTCGGTGGGCAGTTGTTGATAATTTATCCATTTTAAAATGGTTACCTGTCAGTGCGCCGTCTATAATTTTTACTATTTTTATGTCGAAACAAAATCAAATATCATTTATGGTAAAACGCTGTACTGCAATCTGTTCATACTCCGAATTTATTACGACAACGCCAATGATCAAACAATTTCTTCCCCTTTCTCGACGCTTTTCAAGATTTTTTTATGACATCGCTTCTTTAAAATCGAATGATCTTAACTATAGAAAATAAGACGGATGAAAAAACTACTTTTGGTTGCTTTTTCTGCATTATGCATCGCATCGATGAATGCGCAGGTGAACATTCAGATGCACTACGACATGGGGAAAGGCCGCGGATATTATACTTCGACGGTGGAAATGTTCAAGCCCGACAAATATGGCAGCACATTCTTTTTCATTGATATGGATTATAATGTGGGCAACCAGAAAGGGGTTTGCATGGCATACTGGGAAATTGCCCGGGCGCTGAAATTCTGGGAATCGTCCATCGCATTCCATACCGAATACAATGGCGGTTTCGGACGTTTTGATATGGGTAGTTCGTTAGACGCTTACAACATTAACAGCGCTTTTTTGAACGGAATTGAATATTCGCTCAATTCTCCGGATTTCACGCGTGGAGTAACCTTTCAGGCCATGCACAAATATATTCAGGGGAAGCACGATGCTTCGTTTCAGCTTACGGCCGTGTGGTACCTGTACCTCTTCAAAGGCAGGCTTTCACTGACCGGCTTTGCCGATTTCTGGCGCGAAGACAACTTTATAGGCAACGGTGATACAAAATTTATTTTCCTCTCCGAACCGCAGGTGTGGTTCAATTTCAACAAGCATATTGCTGCTGGCGGCGAAGTGAGACTCAGTTCCAACTTCGGGAACATGAAAGGATTCTATGCAATGCCGACGCTCGGTCTGAAATTCACATTCTAAATAAACGGGGTTATACAGCATCGTCGATGGGATTGTATTTGGAATGCTGACTTGCTTTTCCTGAAAATATTCACCGGTAAATTCAAAGATTTGTTGCCCTGTGTTTCTCAAAAACGAATGATTTCTTTTTGTAAATTTATCGCATCGAATTTCAAATATTATGGCTTTACGAATTTTACATACCGCCGATTGGCACCTCGGACAAACTTTTTATGAATACGACAGAACGCATGAGCATCGGGCTTTTCTGGAATGGCTAAAAAAAACGTTGCACGACGAAGCGGTGGATGTTATGCTCATTTGCGGCGACATTTTCGATGTGTCCAATCCGTCGGCGGCCTCGCTGAGCATGTTTTACAATTTTCTGAAAGAAACGAATCGGCTTCTCCCCGATTTGCAGATCATATCGGTAGCGGGCAATCACGATTCGGCGGCGCGCCTCGAATCGCCCAAGATGTTGCTCGAAATTTTCAATGTGCATGTTTCGGGATTGATTCCCCGAACGCCTGAAGGAGGGATTGACTACACGCAACTTTGCATCCCTCTGAAAAATAAAAACGGAAAAACTGAAGCATTATGCCTAACTATTCCTTTTTTGCGGCAGGGCGATTATCCGCGGGTAGAGAATGTGGAAAACATCTACAGTACGGGCGTCGCTGCGGTTTACAGGCAGGCGGCCGGTTATGCCGAAACCATTCGCGCAGAAAATCAGGCCATTGTTGCAACCGGACATCTACATACGCTTCATGCAGAAATTTCGGACGACGACAAAAGTGAGCGGACTATCATGGGGGGCATTGAGTTTATTACGGCGTCGGCTTTCCCCGAATCCTTATCCTATGTAGCGCTCGGACATATCCATAAAGCGCAATCCATTGGCGGAAAGGAAAATATCCGCTATTCCGGAAGCCCCTTACCCATGTCGTTTTCGGAAATTAATTATAAGCATCAGGTGATATTACTGGATGTGGAAGATGGCGCCATCGGAAAGATCACGCCTTTGGAAGTCCCAGTGACCATCGAGCTGTTGAATGTTCCGCGCAATGCAAAATCGCCCGCCGAAGTATTGAACGAACTGGAGATACTTCCTGAAGCCACCGTTGACAAAACCTTGGCGCCTTATCTACAAGTGAAGGTTTTACTGGGTAGCCCTGAGCCAGATTTACGGAATGCTATCGAAAAAGCCATCGAGAAAAAACACGTGAAACTGGCTCGGATTGATGTGCAATACGAAGGCAAAGGCGTTTATGAAAAAGGCAAAATCGTGTCGGTTGACGAGTTGCAAAACCTGAATCCGCTTGATATGCTTGTCCAAAGATACAAATCGCGATTCGACGCTGAGATGCCCGAAGAGCTCAAAACATTATTTGGCATTGCCGTTGAAGAAATGGATGCGGAAGAAAGCGAATGCCAATCATGAAAACATAATTCTATGAAAATTATATCGTTGAGCGGAAAAAACTTGGCGTCGCTCGAAGGGGAATTTATTATCAATTTTGAAGAAGAGCCGTTGAAGTCAGCAGGAATTTTTGCCATCACCGGGCCAACGGGTGCGGGTAAATCCACATTGTTAGACGCTCTGTGCCTTGCACTGTATGCAAAAACGCCGCGCCAGTCGGCGGCAT
>WRIQ01000019.1 GCA_009782655.1 Prolixibacteraceae bacterium | reverse complement strand
CATCTATGGGCGCTCAACTATTGACAATCAGAAATAATCGAACAAAAAATGACCGACTTGCAACGGTCGGGATCAATTTTCGACAACGGATAATTGACAACGTAAAACAAATCGCCCAAATTAATGCACCCATTGGTTTATTCGCTTATTGCAAATTATTTATACCTTTACCCTTCGTGACTATTATTCTGCAAATTGTTATATGCTGATAGTCAAACATATATTGAAATAAAAATCTTAAAAATACATTTCGATGAAAGCAGATATTTTGCTGGGCCTCCAGTGGGGCGACGAAGGCAAAGGAAAAGTTGTGGACGTTTTAACGCCCAATTACGATGTGGTTGCACGATTTCAGGGTGGGCCGAATGCTGGTCATACACTGGAATTCAACAACATAAAGCACATATTGCACACCATCCCATCGGGAATTTTCCATGAAAACAAAATCAATATTATCGGCAACGGCGTGGTTATCGATCCGGTTGTTTTCAAACGCGAAATAGAAACGCTGTTGAACAAAGGCTTCGATATTTCAAAAAATCTTTACATATCGAAAAAAGCCCATTTGATACTCCCCTCGCACCGTATCATCGACGCAGCTTCGGAACAGGCAAAAGGCGAAACCAAAATTGGCTCGACGCTCAAGGGAATAGGACCCACATACCGCGATAAAGTGGGACGCGAAGGACTCCGCGTGGGCGATATCTTTTACCGGTTCGAAGAAAAATATGCCGAGCGCATTAATAACCACAAAAACCTGCTTGAAAACTACTATCACTTCAATTACAAGGAAGTGCTTGAAAACTATGAAAAAGAGTGGTTCGAAGGCATCGAATGCCTCAGAAAATTCAACATTATCGATAGTGAAATATTTATCAATGATTTGCTTAACGCCGAAAAATCGCTGCTGGCTGAAGGTGCGCAAGGCACACTTCTCGACATCGATTTCGGTTCGTATCCTTATGTAACTTCCTCCAGCACCATTTGCGCCGGCGCCTGCACAGGACTGGGCGTCGCCCCCTCCAAAGTGGGCAAAGTGATCGGCATTTTCAAAGCTTATTGTACGCGCGTGGGCTCGGGACCTTTTCCCACCGAACTGCACGACCAAACCGGAAACCTGCTTCGCACCGCTGGAAAAGAATTCGGCTCCACCACAGGAAGGCCGCGCCGCTGCGGATGGCTCGATTTGGTAGCACTCAACTACGCAATCATGCTCGACGGCGTTACTGAGATGATCATGATGAAAACCGACGTACTCAACGATTTCGAAGTTATACGTATTTGCATTGGCTACCAAATCGACGGTGAAGTGACACGTGTATTTCCATTCGAAATTACCGACGGCGTTGAACCGGTTTATATCGACATGCCCGGATGGAAAACTAACCTGAGAGACATTAAAAATGCCGAAGATTTTCCGCCGCAACTGAAAAACTATATCCGGTTTATTGAGGACGAAACCGGTATACCCATCACCATTGTTTCCACCGGCCCCAACCGCGAACAAACCATTTTCATGAAAAAATAAGCGGTATTTGTCAATTTTGATATAATGAAAAACATTCTGGTTCCCAATGAACACAATATAACGCCGGTTTCGTTGTGCAGAAGCAACCCCGAAAAAGAGGATTGACCCATGGTATTCATTTTTCCTGTTCAAAAATTTTGGCCTCAGCCGCCCGTTTCATCAAATTCAGATTATGCACATTGAAAATTTTTCGTCGAAACTGCTCGAAGCCGCGGTAAACGAATTCGCCAAACTACCGGGTATCGGAAAGAAAACAGCGCTCAGGCTCGTTCTCTACCTCTTACATCAGGACAAAGAGATGGTCAGCCAATTCGGAGAAACCATCATCCGCCTGCGCAACGAGGTGATTCATTGCCGCATATGCCACAATATCTCCGATACCGAAGTTTGCTCTGTCTGTGGCAACCATTCGCGCAATGGGGCGGTCGTTTGTGTAGTCGAAAATATCCGCGATGTGATTCTCATAGAAAGCACACATCAATTCAATGGGCTGTATCATGTGCTGGGTGGAATTATTTCGCCGATGGACGGCATTTCGCCCTCGCACCTGCAAATAAAATCACTCGTCGAAAGGGTGCAGGAAGGAAACGTCGACGAGGTGATTCTGGCTCTGCCCACCACCATGGAAGGCGATACCACCAATTTTTATATCTACCGGAAAATCAAACCTTTCGGGATTTCGGTAACCACGCTGGCCCGCGGCATCTCCATCGGCGACGATCTGGAATATGCCGATGAAATAACCCTCGGCCGTTCGTTGGTAAACCGCGTCGATTTTGAACAAAGCATGAATAGGTAGTTTTTTACAAAACTCTGATTTTAAAACTCTTAAAACGAAAATGAATTGTCCGTCCTGATTTGAATGTACGGGGAATCTTCCTAAATGAAGCTTTCACAAGTATATATCCTGACATGAAATTTCGCCATTGTCCGCATTGATATTTGCTTCAAATACCAATAACATTTTCGATTCGGATAGAGATGATTGGTTGTTAATTATGAATACAGGAAAAATCAAAACAGATTATTATTTTTGGAGATTCGAACACAAGAGATATGCAACAAAATATTATCGTCACCAAGCAAACCGGTGAAACACAGTTCTATTCGGAAAATAAATTGCTCAATTCGCTATTGCGTTCGGGAGCAGGTCGTTCGCTGGCCGAAGAAGTTGTGAAAGAAATCCGTCCGATTTTGTACGACGGTGTCACCACCAAAGAGATATACAAAAAAGCGTTTGCTTTGCTGAAGCAAAAAAAACGTGCGACCGCCGCCCGCTACAGCCTGAAAAAGGCGATCATGGATTTAGGGCCCAGCGGCTTTCCTTTCGAGAAATTCGTAGCCGAGATTTTCAGACGTCAGGAATACGAAAACATAAAAACCGGAATTATTCTGAAGGGGAAGTGTATTCAGCACGAAGTGGATGTTGTTGGCAACAAGGGCGATACAACGGTTATTGTCGAATGTAAATACCACAACAGCCAGTCGAAAATCAGCAACGTACAAACGCTGTTGTATGTAAAGTCGCGTTTTCAAGATATTGAAGCGATTTGGCGCGACGCACCCGAAAACAAAGACAGACATTTCAGGGGAAGCATCTTCACCAATACGCGTTTTAGCGGCGACGCCGAAGAGTATGGCGTGTGCGCGGGACTCTGGCTTGTCAGTTGGAGTTTTCCCCAAGAGGGCAACCTGCGCCAACTTGTTGAACAATACGCGCTTTTTCCCGTTACCACGCTCACAGGGCTCTCGTCAAAAATGAAACAAGATCTCCTCGGCGGAGGCGTCATATTGGTCGATCATCTATGCTGCAAACCCGGAGCGCTCGACAGTTTCGATTTGTCGGAAAAGAAAAAACGGGAAATTCTTGACGAAGCTGAAACGCTGAGCAAAATCGACAGCTTGATATAACCGGCCTATTTCCCTTTTTCACTGAAAAACAGGAACAATGTCTTCTTCAGAACAAATATATATCAAAACAATCGGCTGCCAGTCGGCGCTGAACAGGCTGAAACGGAAAATTCCCTATGGATGGGATTTGAATATCTACCGCGGATGCGGACACGGATGCAAATATTGCTACGCCATCTACTCGCACGATTATCTGAGCGACGGCAATTTTTTCGGCAACGTATATGTGAAAGACAATATTGTCGAAGCGCTGGAATCGGAACTCAAAAGCGAAAAATGGAACCGCGAAATTGTCAACATCGGCGGCGTTACCGACAGCTATCAGCCCTGCGAAAAGGAACAGAAAATTATGCCTGCCGTTTTGAAGCTATTCATTAAATATAAAACGCCGATTATCATCTCCACCAAATCCGATTTAATACTTCGCGACTACGATCTGATCGACGAACTTTCGCGCATCACTTATGTGAATGTGGCTTCCTCCATCATCACCACCGACGAAAATCTCCGTAAAACCGTGGAACCCGGCTCAACCGAAAGCGGCAAACGCTTCGAAATGCTCAAAACATTTCGCAAAACGAACGCTTCGACAGGCATTCATGTTATGCCGATAATTCCATTTCTGACCGACACATCCGAGAATTTCGAGTCGCTGTGCGCTGCCGCTGCCGCCGCCAATGTTCACTATATGCTTCCCGGAACACTTTACCTGAGGGGAAAAACCAGAAAATATTTTTTTAACTTTATCGCCGCGCATTTTCCCGAAATTCGCGACGGCCTTTCAACGCTATACACAACCGGTGGCGCCGACAGGCAGTACAAAGAAAAACTCTATGAAATGGTCAACATTTTGCGCAACAAATATCGCTTGTCGGGAAGCTGGTCGAAACCAATGAAAGAAAAACTACATAACACATGAAAAACACACGAAGAAATTTTCTAAAGCAAATGGGCGCATTGCCGCTTCTGGGAATGTTTCCCGATGAATTGCAGGCCGACGCATTTTTCACAGCCGAAAAAGATATCGACAGCAGGAACATTCCCAACTGGAAAGGCTTCAACCTGCTTAATAAATTCACGCACTATCAGCAAACGCCTTTCCGTGAGCAGGATTTTGAAATAATGGCCGACTGGGGATGCAACTTTGTGCGCCTGCCGCTTTCATACTGGTGCTGGAGCAGCGAAGAGAAATGGTTTTCGGCCGACGAGAAAATTTTGAAGGAGATCGACAACGCTGTTGAGTTGGGTAAACAGTATGGCATTCATGTAAACCTGAATTTTCACCGCGCACCCGGATATTGCATCAACCCCGACAGGAATCAACCTGTAACCACCAATTTGTTCGAAGATGAAGCGCCCCTCGATGCATGCGCCTTTCACTGGAAGCTTTTTGCCAAGCGATACAAGGGACGCCCCAACCGCGAACTCAGTTTTAACCTGATAAATGAAGCGCCGTCTATAGAAGCCGGGAAATATGATAAAGTAGCCCGCAGGCTCATTGACGCTATTCGCGAAGAAGACGCCAACCGGATGATTTTTGTCGACGGCAAGGATGTGGGAACCGTTCCACTGATGACCATTACCGATGTCCCCAACATTGTGCAAAGCGGAAGAGGATACCAGCCTTTTCTTTTGACGCACCTCCGCGCAACATGGGCTGCATCTTGGCCGCCCATTATGGATTATCCCATCGAAAAGGTTACATGGCCTTTGGAATTCGACAACAAAACCTACGACAAAAATTCTCTGCGCGAAGCATCAGTAGCGCCTTGGAAACCTTGGGTTGAAGCCGGTGGCAAAGTGCACATCGGAGAAATGGGATGCCACAAATTCACACCGCACAACACAGTTGTGGCTTGGCTCGACGATTTGCTCAGCGTTTTTGCCGAACAAAACTGGGGATGGTCGCTTTGGAATCTTTCCGGCTCTTTCGGAGTATTGGACAGCGACCGTAGCGACGTTAAATACGAAGATTTCAGAGGACACAAGCTCGACCGCAAAATGCTGGAAGTTGTTAAAAAATACCTCTGAGAATCGCCGTTTTCAGAAATTTTCGAAAATGAAGCCGATATTCTTACCGATGTAAGCCGCTTATAATAAATACGATTCCTTTACTTTCGGATTGAAAGTTTCCGCGTAAAAAGCAAATATCAAAAATCAGTTACTTTTATCAGCCTTTATTTTTCGTAAATTTGGTTATTTTGTATAAACATCAAAAATTCAGAAATATGTACGGAAAAATGAAAAACGATCTGGAGCAAACGCTTCAGGAACTGAAAGAACAAGGCTTATATAAAACCGAGCGGATAATCACCTCGGCGCAGGGTGCGCAAATCACGCTGCAAACGGGCGAAACAGCGCTTAACTTTTGCGCCAACAACTATTTGGGGCTTGCCAGCCATCCCGATGTGGTGCAGGCGGCGCAGGATATTATGAACAAATGGGGTTTCGGGCTTTCGTCGGTACGGTTTATCTGTGGCACGCAACAGATACATAAGGAACTGGAAATCAAGATGTCGGAATTTCTCGGCACCGAAGATACCATTCTCTATTGTGCGGCTTTCGATGCCAACGGCGGTGTTTTCGAGCCGCTGTTGAACGAGGACAGCGCCATTATCTCCGACGAACTGAACCACGCTTCCATCATCGACGGTGTGAGGCTTTGCAAAGCGAAGCGCTTCCGCTACCGGCATTCCAATATGGAAGAACTCGAAAAATGCCTTCAGGATTCGCAGAGCCTTAAATACCGCATTGTGGTTACCGACGGCGTTTTCTCCATGGACGGCGATTTGGCCAAACTCCCCGAAATTGTTGAACTTTGCGAAAAATACGAAGCGCTGGTGATGGTCGACGATTCGCATGCTTCGGGTTACATTGGCGCCACCGGGCGCGGCACCGCCGAGCATTTCGGCCTGATGGGAAAAATTGACATCATCACCACCACCTTCGGCAAAGCGCTGGGCGGCGGAAACGGCGGGTGCACATCGGGGCGCAAAGAGATAATCGAGATGTTGCGCCAGCGTTCGCGGCCCTACCTGTTTTCCAACACATTGGCGCCAGCAACCGTAGGCGCCAGCCTGAAAGTGCTGGACATGCTCTCTCAAAGCTCTGTTTTGCAAAACCGCGTGATGGAAAACGCAAACCGTTTTCGTTGCCAGATGGAAGACGCCGGTTTCGACCTCGTAAAGGGCGACACAGCCATTATTCCCGTTATGATTTACGACGAACCGTTGGCCATACGGTTTGCCGATGAACTGCTGAAAAACGGCGTATATGTAATTGGCTTTGTGTTTCCTGTTGTGCCCCGCGGAAAAGCGCGCATCAGGGTGCAACTCTCGGCGGCGCACACTTTTGAGCAAATCGACAAAACCGTGGAAGCTTTTATCAGGGCAGGCAAAAAACTGGGTGTTATTCAATAAAATCAGGGAAGAAAATTTCATCTTTCGAATTTATGGTAAACCGATTCTAATGTGGAATTTCCTGTTTGGCTGAAAGAATGAAGACTCCGTTTATGAAAAATGTTTATACAACAAAGTATGCAAAGAAAACGTAAAGTTCACGAATGTAAAGTGTTTATGTTTAACAGCTTGCGTGTTTGATGAAAAACTTTGCGTACTTTGTGTTTTCATGTTTTCGATATTTGGGGCAATATTCCAATTTTTGAGAAGTATCATTGCGCCAAGTGGAAGAAATATTTTGTTCAAACATTATTTTTCACCAACATCATTCTATCTATGACAAATCTGCTGGATATAATCATGCCGCCCAAAAAGGTGAAAATGAAGGTCGGGCTATATTTCGGCTCTTTCAATCCGGTACACATCGGACACATGGCTATTGCCAATTACATGGTCGAATTTTCGGACATCGGGCAGTTGTGGTTTGTGGTGTCGCCGCACAATCCGCTGAAGGACAAGCAAAGTCTGCTCAACGATTACGACCGTTTGGAAATGATGCGACTGGCCATAAGCGACGATCCGCGGTTCAGGGTTAGCGACGAAGAGTTCCGGTTACCCACACCGTCATATACCATTGACACGCTTAATCATTTGTCGAACCAATATCCCAACTACGAATTTCGGATAATCATGGGAAGCGATAACCTCGAAAATTTTCACTTGTGGCGGAATTACGAAACCATTGCCCGACAATATAAAATCATGGTTTATCCACGCTCCGGATTCGACAAAAATTTCATCAGCCCGTTGGCAGAAATTACCTTTGCAGATGCTCCTCTGCTCGACATATCCTCCACATTCATCCGGGAATCTGTTGCAGCCGGAAAAGATATGCGCTATTTTGTTCCCGACAAAGTTTGGAAATACATGCGGAAAATAATCTGAAACAGGCCTGTTTGAAGAATTTTAGCGGCTACGGAAGACAATAAAATATAACGATTGCAAACCAATTGCCTTTGTATTTGTTGTAATTTCGCCATTCATTAATATTTTGAGAAAGGAACAGGAGAAATCATTTTATGACAAACCAAAAAAAGAACAAGTTTTCAAACTATTTCGACAGGGTATATGATCTGTTTTTGTCGAATAAAAGCAGGTCTGTTTTCGAAAAAATAATCCTGTGGGCCGCCATCGTTATTTTCATTATCCAGTTGGGCGCCATTTTATTGACCCCTGCAAGTATTCTATCGAAAGATTTTTACAGCCATTGCGGTACGACGCCCAATCCGCTTTCGTCGGTCTACACGCCGTTCTCTGTGATTTTGCTGTATGAAATATACCTGCTCATCTTCTATCTTTCCAAGTCGATAACCATCTATCTGGGAAGGCAATACGAAGTGATAGCGCTTATTCTGATTCGCCGCACTTTTGAGGATTTGTCGCTTCTGTCGGATTTGCCAGACGGATATACGATAGATACCATTGTCTCGCTTTTGTGGACTTTTGGCGGGCTGATAATTCTTTTTCTGTTGATTTTCTGCTTTTACAAGTTGGCGGGAACGCGAAAACAGATAAACATCGACGATTGTGACGAAAAACGCCGCCGGTTTATAGTCACAAAGAAAATTCTCGCCCTGATTTTGCTCGTCCTGTTTGGAGTTTTGTTTGTTGCGAGCTTTTCCGAGTTGAAAAACTTCCGCACCGTCGCCATAACCGACATTGTATATGCAGTAAAATCGATGAGCAATGTTTTCTTCAACACATTCTTTACCGGACTGATTTTGACTGAAGTGCTACTGTTGCTGTTCACATTTAATTTGTCGGGCAGTTTCAGCAAAATAATCCGCAATTCAGGATTTATCATTTCAACCATACTGCTCAAATTGTCGTTTCGCGCCGACGGGCAAATCAGCATGGCTTTCATCCTGATGGCCGTTTCCTTTAGCGTTATCATTCTGGGAATAACCCGATTGTTCGACAAGCGACTTTCACCCGAAACCATGAATTAACATTGAATTGAATGCGCTCACCCGAAAATTTTGCCATTTCTGTCAGTTTGTTGGAGAACCCGTCTTTTGTCAATTTTAGGTTCCGTAAAATTTTTTCGAAAGCTGCGCGTTTAGAGAATAAATGTTTTCGCAAATGCGGAGAATATATTTCATAGCAGTCATATTCATAATATTTGTTTCGTGTAGCAAGGAGAACAGCTACACCGCCTCCAAAACCGCAGGAAGCAGTCGGCCGGCATGGTTCGAGCCGCCTCCCTACGGCATGGTATATATTCCCCGCGGCAGTTTTCACATGGGAGCCATCGAGGAAGAGCTTCAACAGGAAAACCGCAGCCGCATGGTAACCGTTGAATCCTTCTGGATGGACGACACCGAAATCACAAACTCGGAATACAAACAATATGTGCATTGGGTATGCGACTCCATCGCACGAAAAATCCTGGGACAGGTTTATCCCGATTATCTGATTACAGAAGACAAAAATGGCGTTCCGCTCGACAATCCGATCCTCAACCGGAAGCCCCGGATAAACTGGAAAAATGCTGATATACGAAACACACTTTCCGAAATGTATATCCCCGAACAGGAACGGTTTGGAGGACGCCTCGAAATCGACCCCCGCAAACTGATATACGAATACTACTGGATAGACTACCAACAGGCGGCGCGGCGCTCCAACAGCTACGATTTCGAGACGGAAAGCTATACCGGCATGGTAATAAACTCCAACGGCGAAGAAACGCCCATTGCCAACCGGAGTTCATTCATCATACACGAAGTTGTACCGGTTTATCCCGACACTTTGTGCTGGATTCGCGATTTCACCTATTCCTACAATGAGCCCATTACCTACAAATATTTTTCGCATCCGGGTTTTGCCGATTATCCGGTAGTCGGCGTTTCGTGGAAGCAGGCCAAAGCGTTCTGCGACTGGCGAACCCGCTTCGAAGAAAATTACCGCTCGCGCATGAACGATATTCCGGCGCACAATTATCGCCTGCCCACCGAAGCCGAATGGGAGTATGCCGCATATGGCGGGCATCAGGGAACGGTTTATCCGTGGGGCAGCTATTACACCCGCGACCAGAAAGGCTGCTTTGTAGCCAACTTCAAACCGTTGCGCGGAAACTATGTCGCCGACCAAGAGGCGCGTGCCACAACGACCAAAGTGGGCACTTACGACCCCAACGGTTACGGCCTCTACGACATGGCCGGAAATGTTGCAGAATGGACGCAATCGGCTTATTTCGAAGCTGGTTACGATTTGATGAACGACATGAATCCCATGGTCGAATACAGGGCGCTGCCCGACGACCCGCCCGTGATGAAACGCAAAGTGATTCGCGGAGGCTCCTTCAAAGATATTTCTTATTTTCTCCGAAACGGAACACGCAGTTTTGAGTATCAGGATACCACAAAATCATATGTGGGATTCCGATGTGTGCGCACTTCGTTCCGCAACGAATTTCAGGATTTCTAAACGCGCTAAAACCGCTTTCCCGATTTCAGCAGCTTGACAACCGCAAAAATCAGAACAAGGACAAAAATAATGGTTGCTCCCGACGGGATATTCAGGAAATAGGAAACCATCAGTCCAAGAAAAATCCCCGCAAATGCAAATCCAACGGAGATAAAAATCATCTTCCCGAAATTATTGGTGAAAAGATTGGCCGTAGCTTGCGGAACCGTAAGCAGCGAAAGCGCCAAAATGATT
Organism: Prolixibacteraceae bacterium; assembly: GCA_009782655.1. Next base: position 614 of record WRIQ01000019.1, on the reverse strand, counting down.
CCCGTTACACGAATGTTGAGCGTCACCGTCAAAGCAATAAGGATGATGATCAGGTAGTTGAAGAAAGTAACCGGCAGCCCCGACGCACGGGCAAATTCCTCGTCGAAGGCAATATATAATATCTTCCGGAAGAAAATGCCGAAAGCCAGAACCAGCACGGCTGTTATGGCCAGCATAGCCCACAACTCGCTGCTGCTCACGGTGAGGATACTCCCGAAGAGATAACTCATCAAATTGGGCGTATAGCCCGGTGTGAGAAAAATGAAAATAACGCCCAACGCCATTCCCATAGACCACCAGATAGCGATGGACGAATCTTTGCGTATACCACCTTTTTCGGAAAAAAACTGGATGCCCACCGCCGACAAGACGGCAAAAATGGCGGCGCCCAACATGGGGTTGAAATTCAGTAGAAAAGCCAGCCCTATTCCACCAAAGGAAGAGTGGGTGATGCCGCTACTGATAAAGACAATGCGCCGCGAAACAATGTAGGCGCCGGCAATGCCGCACGAAACAGCAGCTAAAACAGCAGCTATAAGCGCTTTGCGGAAAAATCCGTATGCGAAAAGTTGCAGCAGCTCGTCCATCGTTCAATCTTTTTTATGGCGCTCCGG
>WRIQ01000018.1 GCA_009782655.1 Prolixibacteraceae bacterium | reverse complement strand
AAGTATTCGAATGATTCATAACCTACAAAGGAAAAAACCAACCATTCGCCGCGCATTGCCCTGATGGAAAATTTTCCGTTTATATCCGTAATCCCGCCGGACAACTTTCCTTTAACAACAATGGTAACATGGGGAATCGTTTCGCCCGTAGCAGCATCTGTTACCGTACCTTCCACTGTATGCGTGGTTGTCTGTTGCGCCTGCATGGTAAAGCATACCGAAGCCAACAGAAAGATAAACATATATTTAAAAATTTTCTTCATATATATTATGTATATGTATTATTTTATTGAGAACTATTCGACGGCAATTCTGCGGATTTTATAATTGTTCCAGTCTGATGCATAGATAACGCCATCAGCATCGGCTACAATACCGTGTATCTCACGGAATCGCGCATCTTCTCTTTTTCCGTCATTGTCTCCAGCGCTCTTGGGTATTCCGATAAGCGTAGACACCGGCATTCCTTCTCTTCGAACGTTCACCATGCGGATACAGTAATTCTGAGAGTCGCCAATATATATCACTCCTGCCTCTTTGTCGAAATTGATCTGCCGGATGCCTCTAAATTGAGATTCGGCAATGGGTCCGTCTCTATGGTCGCCGCCCGTTGCGCCCGTCAATTTTTCAAAAGTCCAAAGCGTATTTAGCGCGTATGGAGGGGCATTGGTTTCAAAGTCATATTCGGGATCTTCTTCGAGTTTCTTTTCTTCCCAACTCATTTCTTCCAAAACGTCCACTCTGGCAAGAGAATTACGCAAAGCGCCTTCACCGTCGCCGAAGTCGTATCCGATCCACAATTCACTGGGATTATCGGGATTGAAAGCGCCACAATAGGCATTGCCTGAAGGAGTCATGCCTACGATTTTTGCCCTCCATGTAATAGGGTCAATCCGTACGATTTGTCCGCTGTTGTAACGTGAGTAGTACTGTCCGTCGGTCTGGCAATACAAAAGGTAATGGTGCGTTGCGTTGGATGGAAGGTCATACCCGTTTTGATCCCACGCCCTGATCATCATCGGTTTTGGCGCCCATCCGTCTTTTGGGTCAAGAAGGGTGAACCTGTCGCGCTGATCATTTTTCCCCAACAAAATAACGTCATCAGGAGTGACGCTTGGCGAGCTGTGCTGGTTCATACCTTGCCCTCCAGTCATAAGAATAGTGGCAGTGCCTGCCCTTTCATCAAGACGCAACAGGTGATGATCGGTGGTGGTCACAAATATGTTAAATTCGCTGTCAACACCGATCATAACGGGTGCAAATCGTACTCTGCTCAGCACTCCGTGAGAGAAATCGTTCACATTTTCGCCATTTCCGGCAAAAGTAGTTACCGAAGCGCTCACTCTGTATCGAAAATCGTTCGCAAAAACCTTCGGCTCCGCAGTACCAACCTTGACTGTCACTTTGCATAAATTATCAACATCGGGAATAGCTCCGGCTATTCGCGGCACCAAAGCCAAAATACTCGTACCGTCGGTTCCGATGACCTTTGCTTCAAAGTCGTCAAAAAACACTTTAATTATGGAAGTGTCATTTCCAAAATTGCTTCCCTCAATCAATACCTGATCTCTGACACGCCCCGAATCGGGGAACAAGGTGATGATTTCTACCGGCTTTTTAGAATCCCACTCTCCGGGCCCCTTATTGGTTTCGTTATCTCCACACGAAACAAAAAAATACAACACCACTGTTATCGGTATTGCCAAACGGAGGATTTTTTTTACAAAATACTTCATGTTGTTAAGATTATAATTTATAATTAGTAATATATATCCTTTATCTTCAAAGAGGAATAACCCCTTTTATCTATGTCTTCTTTTTTATATTTTCATAGGCACCAAAATTTTTTTAGGTTGATTCTTATTTAAAAATTTACCTCTGCAAGAAAAACAAAAATGTTTGAAAATAAAAATAAATGTTAAAAAAAATTATTTTTTTACAAATTTGAAATATATCCATCCGGCGATGAATTGGGAATGGAGAATCCGCAGCAAATATAACCTCTAATCTCCAACCACTATCTCATCTTTTTTGTACACTATTCTCCCGTCTGCAGTCATTCCCTCGATTACTACTGTATATGTAGATGGCGCATCTGCCGTATAGAAACTGAAAGACGCCTTTCCGTTTTCATCGGTGGTGATGCTGGGTTGCCAGTGGATGGTGGTGCGCAGATCGGGCTTTTGGTTTCGTTCGGGCGTATCATACTTAGGGGCGTAAAACTCGGCAGGACGCTGAAACCCCAAAGGCATAACCGGTTTGACATTGGGCGCTTTTTGAAGAAGATGAGACGATGATCCCCCATTGGTCCAAATGGCTATTACTTTACCTTCAAAATTTTTAGTATACATAAGTGCGTCACTTCCTACCAAAAAATCTATTTGAGCAACGCCATGCGGGGTTATCTCTTTTAACATACTCATACTTCCCGGAAAACCGTCAATCATTAATCCTACTTCATGTCTTCCATGCTTTATCCTGTCATCTGCCACCATTACACCGGGAATCTGCATCAGCAGAAAATTCATACTCGCCGGCGGACGTTTTTCTATATCCTCCTGAGTAATAACGAAGGTAGCATATTTTGCTTCATACATCATGGAATAATCTTTTGGTTTGTTTCTTTGCGCTGTAACGGTTACTTCGCTTAATTGATGGACACGCATTCCGTATTCATCAACATACTGTTGTTCCGCTTTATCTGCATATTGGGCAAACTTCACACGGTCGGGCGCTCCAGAGGCAGGAACAAGAACTGTCCGTTCGGGATGCACAGGTTTGTCCAGTATCAGTTCAAGGTTTTGCCTGCCCAGTTGCGGCGCTGTTTGTACTATCAACAGGGTGGAATCAGGCGCTTCGCCCTCGTGCAGGAAAAACCGCCCGTCATGGCCGGTGGTGGTCTCTGTTGCAAAATCGCCTCTTCGGGAAACGACACTTACACCGACATTGGCAACAGGTCGCCCCAATCCCATTGCCAGGTACCTTACAGTCCCCGATAACTCATATCCGGCTTCATGCGATATGTCGGGATACATGAAGTCATTCCTTACGATTCGTTCAGTATCATACCGCCGCCAGCCTTGCGTCAACATCAACAAATCGAGCGCATATACCGACGACTGATCCTGTTTCCGAAAATAATAAGCCGGATCGGCTATGTTTCCCCGCAAATCGGAGTTTAATAACAGCGAGGTCAGTATATTCGAAACGCTGTCGGCTGCTACAACATGGCTGTCGGTAACCGAAACGGAAAAGTTTCCCCACAGGGGTTCACCCTCTTCATCTGTGATATGAACCGTGTATTCTACCGCGCTTCGGGATTTATAACCATTTCGGTCGGTTGTACCTTCAACTTTTGCATGGTCGGCATCGTTGTTGACAAACACAAGGCGTTCGCTCACCGGCATCATGTCTTTGGTTAACAAAAGTAAACCGGATACGCCCGAAAGGAAAAAGTCTTTCGGGAACACAAGCGGCACATTTGTGTTTTCCCAGATACGGATGTCCTGCACTGCGCCGCGCGTATGAATCAGCAGACAAAGCGTATCTGCGGCAGTCTGATATTCGGGCTGGCACACCTGTACAATGAGGCGGTCTTTCGACCAGTTTGCTGTCAGTGCATAACCGTGCTCCTGTGCGGCAGGCAGGTCAAAACGCTTTGACTGTCCCTTCCCGCTGGTGGCAATGGCATAATATTTATCGCCCCGCTCAGGTTTCATCGCGATTACTCCCATGCCGCGAACGTCGGTTTTGAACTGCGCCACCTCGTTTCCTTTTTGGGTATAAACTGCAAGCGTTGCCTCGATTTCCGTTCCGTCGCGCTGCATTGCCTTGAAAGCGGTTCGCCCCAGACATCCCGCCAATGATGCGCCGCCTTCGGGATAAAACGAAACGTCGAAATCGTCATCAGGCAAGGGAATACGAATGTACTGCTGAAAAGGTTTCTTTTGGTACGAAGCGTCCAAAAGCATTACCCGCTGTTTTTCGGTATCTGGAAGATTGAAGCTGAAAGCGGATAAACCGTTTTCGGAATTCAAATTCATCGGTTTGCCATCATTAATGCTGATTTTGAGAGATTCGGGGGAAATGGGGGGTGAAGTCGGGGAAGTGGGGGAAAAGCGGAGGGCGGCGCCGATTTTTTTGCCCGGTAAAAATTCAAACTCCGGTTGTACCTGTATCATACGGCTCATGGGATCGCCGATGCGGATGTTTTTCAAAAAATAGTAATCTTCGTCCAGTCCCTTCATTTTGTTGGTGTAGGCCCTGAGGGTGTAGTCGCCTTCGGGCGCGTCTTCAGGAATCGTAATATACCCGCTGAAAAAATCGTTGGCAATACCTGTTTTTATGCGGCAAACAACCGAATCCCCTGCGTCGAACAGTTCCACAAAGACGCTGTTGGAATAAAACGCGGGAACATGCGTTGCTGCATCCACTACATGGGAGCGGAACCAGATACGTTCCCCCGAAAGATAATAGGGTTTGTCGGTTTGCAGATGTATTTTTTCCTGTGGAAACAGTTCCAGTTGTTGTTCAAAACGCTGGGAAACAAGGTTTAGGGAATCGGAAATGGACATTTCTGGCTGAATTTTATCTGACGGTTCATTTTCCACTGAGGAATGATTTGCTGACGTTTTTGCGGTTTCACCATCAGGAAGGTAATCTATGGGCAAAAACATATTAAGTCCTGAAAGTGTATTGGAGGAAAACACAGGCGTAAAATGTATCGGATTTCTGTATGAACCGTCCGGGAAAATATGAACGGGATCATCAGAATTTCCTATATGGTTTCTAAATAAACCAATCTTCTCCCAGGCGTTCTGCCCTTTCGCATTTTCCAAATCTTTTTCTGATACAGGTTTGCCGAAACTAATCAGCATGACATCCCATTCGGACGGCATGTGAAATGTCTTATTCCCGGTTTCCGGATCGGTTATTATAAAATAGTCGGAATCTATTAAAGTGTATTTACGCTGTGAAGCGACAGGTTTATCTGTTTGTTGAGTAAGAACTCCGCCAACCATCGTTGTTCCTTTTTGTATCGTTGTATTGATATTTTTGGTGGAAACATCTTGTTTTTGAGAATATGCGAACAGGAAACCATCCTCTAATGTGCTGTTTTGATACAACGCTTTGATAAAAGATGAAATTGAGGTTCTGTATATCTTCTTCCGGTTGTTTTCCCATGTATTTCTTTGCTTGTAATTTGCAGATTCAAGTTCCATGAACATGTATTGCCCTTCCCACGAACTGATGTCGGTTTTGTAATCGTGTGTAAAATAATTCAGCACATATTGAATTTGAAATCCTGTTTCGTGATTGACAATTTGTAGAGGCACACGGCAGGAAACCGTCAATTTTTGCGTTTCCGAATTGTAATAATAATACACTGCTTCGGGATTCAATGGCTGAATGGTTTTAGGGGATGGTTTCACACCCAGTATGGTGTACCAAAAAAGATCGACGTCCTTATTGCGAAAACGGACTTTCAGGCTCACCGCCACTTCTTCAAATTCATGCTCCTGCATGGCTATATTGATAGTTTGATCGTTTCTTCCCGGTTCGATATCGCGGAAAACCTGTTGATAAGCCACATGCGAAACAACCAGCGGATAACTGCCTTCTCCAGCCAGCTTTAACCGATAATAACCTGCTGCGTCGGTGGTAGTGCCTGTCATGGTATTGGCTATAAAAACTTTAACGCCGACAATCGGACTACCGTCATTGGCGTCGGTAATATGCCCACTGATGGTGCGCTGAGCGGATAAGGAAAAAGGAAATTGAATTAAGAGAAGGGTTATAATAAAAAATGGCAATGTCATAAATCGATTGGAATGCCATTTAAAATGCTTGAATGTCAATGTGTTTGTTTTTTCAATTAACCAATTCATAACACTACCAATAACCAATTCAGAAATTAACTATACAAAGAAACACCAACAGAAAAAAAATCATCTCTCGTGGAAGTATGATGTTCCCATAAAAAAGCAGCGTGTTTTCAAATTTCCTTTTCAGATCTGCCGTTTTTACTGTTAAGCGATATTTTTGCTGTCAATTTTGTCGATAAAAGTACAAATGTAATTTGAAACCGCAAAATTACCCATGTAAAAACATAATGTTGCCGCATTTCCTACCGATAACCAGAACGTTTTCAGATTATCATTGCGTTTCAATTTGAAAAAACGGATGAGTAGATGGGGACGGTTCGCCGCGCTTTTATACTTTTGCCTTGTGAAATAACAATTAATCGTATGAAATCGAATCAACTGAAAGGATATTTTTTTGCCCTGCTGGCAACCATTTCATATTCCAATGTATACATTTTCAGCAAGGCTGCACTCAACGAGATACATCTCGTCCAGTTCGGTTTTTACTGGTTTGCCTTCGGAACGCTTTTCAATTCCATATGGTCTTTTTCGCAGGGAACTTTCCGACAGATTCCCGCGCTGCGATGGCCGCAGATTCGCATTCTAATCCTCCTCGGAGTCATGGAGATACTGACTAATACCAGTTTTTACCTGTCCATTTACATCATCCCCGATCCGTCGGTAACTTCGTTTTTGGGAAACCTGTACCCCGTATTTTTAACATTGGGCGGAATATCGATTTTGAAAGAGCGATTTTCGTTTTGGGAGTCGGTGGGCATTTTTATTGCCATTGCCGGCACGTTTATCGTGAGCTACAGCGGCGAGGGCTCTTCGTTTAAAAGCATGTTTATTCCGGGTACGCTGGTTGTTCTGATAAATGCCATACTGGCGGCGGCCACTTCGCTGGTTGTGAAAGTGAACATCAAAAAACTGTCGCCCGAACTTACCACACTTAATCATAATTTCTGGCTGTTGGCTTATGCAACCGTGCTGATGTTTGCCACCGGCCAATCGTTTTCGGCGCCATCGTCGGCAATGCTCAACATGTTTATCGGCTCTTTTCTGGGGCCTTTTCTGGGCGTTCTCACAATCTATTATTCGTTCAAATACATCGAAGCCTCGCGCTCGTCCATCATACAAAGCACCAAGGGCATCATCGTTCTGGCGGGAGCTTACCTCTATTTTGGGACGCTGCCCCTGCCACACCAGATTTTCGGAGGCGTACTTTCGGTTATCGGCGTTTTGGTAATGGCGATAGCGCAAGCGCGGCTGTTTGGAAAGAAGGAAAAATTGTGATTGCTTTAGAGCTACTCATGAGGTTTTTTTGTTTATACAAAAAGCAAAACCAGTAAAGAACAACATGATTAACACACATTTACACCCACTGGAAAAAGCGAATGTGCTGGAAAGTCGGTTTCGCAAACTATTGCAAAATCCCAAAAGAATATTGAAAAAATATATCCACACGGGAATGACCGTACTTGATTTAGGTTGCGGAACAGGTTTTTTCACGCTCGAAATGGCAAAATTGCTTAACGGCAACGGAAAAGTCATAGCAATTGATCTACAAGACGGAATGCTCCAGATATTGAGAAATAAATTGAAAAACAGCGAATTGAAGCCACAAATTCAAATATTCAATAATCCGGAGCATAGCCTTGGCATTGCAGAGAAAGTCGATTTTATCCTTGCTTTCTATTCTTTTCACGAAATGAAATATCTCGATAAAATGATTCAGGGAATAAGGAAAATTATAACGCCCGAAACAAAGATTCTAATCTCGGAACAAAAACTGCATGTTTCAAAAAACAGATTTGAAAACATCATACGCAAGATGGAAAATGACGGATTTGTTATTTGCGAACGTCCGAGAATATTTTTCAGCAGAAGCGTTTTAATGAAAATCGGGAAATAATTGCGGGCGCTTGTTGCGCGTAAGTTGTAAACAGTTACGAGGTTTTCCACCGAAATTGTGAATCCATTAAGTTAATTGAATCCTTCGGCTTAATTCAATCCATCAAAACTCTTGCTATCTTTGTCGAAATTTCTATAACTATTATGACGATGAATTTTATTGAAGAACTTACTTGGCGAGGGCTGATCCACGATATGGCACCCGGCACAGGCGAACAGTTGGCCGAAGCGGTCACATCCGCATATGTCGGCATTGACCCTACTGCCAATTCGCTTCATATCGGACACCTTGTAAGCGTGATGATGCTGAAACATTTTCAGAACTGCGGGCATAAACCCATCGCGTTGGTTGGCGGCGCCACAGGTATGATTGGCGATCCGAGCATGAAATCGCAAGAACGCAACCTGCTCGACGAAGCCACTTTACGCCACTATCAGAATTGCATCAAAAAACAATTGTCGAAGTTTCTCGATTTCGATTCCGACAGCCCCATTGCCGCCGAAATGGTGAACAACTACGACTGGATGAAAGATTATACCTTTCTCGATTTTATCCGCGATATAGGGAAATACATCACCGTAAACTACATGATGTCAAAAGAATCGGTGAAAAAGCGCCTGTCGTCCGAGTCGTCGTCCGGAATGTCGTTTACCGAATTTACCTACCAACTGGTGCAGGGATACGATTTTTTATATCTCTTCAAAAATAAGAACGTCAAACTTCAGATGGGCGGCTCCGACCAGTGGGGCAACATAACCACCGGCACGGAAATGATTCGGAAAATTGGCGGCGGAGAGGCCTTTGGGCTGACATGGTCGCTGATTACCAAAGCCGACGGGAACAAATTCGGGAAAACCGAATCGGGAAACGTTTGGCTCGATCCCGAAAGAACATCGCCCTACGAATTTTACCAGTTTTGGATGAACACTTCCGACGAAGACGCCGAAAAATATATCAAAATATTCACATTTTTGCTGAAAGCGGAAATCGAAGAATTAACGGCCAGACACAAAGAAGCGCCGCACCTGCGTTTGCTGCAACGCAAATTAGCCGAAGAGATTACCGTTTTGGTACACTCGCGCGAAGATTACAACACCGCGGTAGAGGCTTCCATGATACTGTTCGGGCAGGGAACAGCCGACCAACTGAAAAAGCTAAACGAAAAAACGTTCCTGTTGGTTTTCGATGGCGTACCCAAATTCGAAATCGCCAAAAACGAGCTGGCACAGGGAATCGGCATTGTCGACCTGCTGGCCGAAAAAACGGCGGTATTCCCGTCGAAAGGCGAAGTGCGCCGCAATATTCAGGCAAACGGATTGAGCCTCAACAAGGAAAAAGTCGGCTCGCCCGAACTTATGGTTGATCACTCCTTTTTGCTGGGCGGCAAATATATATTGGTGCAAAAAGGAAAGAAAAATTATTATCTGATAATTGTGCAGTAATTTACTGATTCATATAATAATAAACGGTTGAAAGAATCGTTTAACCATAACATGTTTAATTCAAGTCAATTTTATGAGCGATTTTTTTAATAATCAACGCATTCTTGATATAATTTGGAAGCGGAAGTATCATTTTATCATTATCGGAATTATTGCGGTGGTGTTGTCGTCGATTTTTTCATCGGCTATTTTCATAACGCCGCGCTTCAAATCCACCATCAAGGTCTTCCCTGCGAATCTGGGGGCATTGAGCGACGAAACATATACAGAGCAAATGTTGGAAATAATGAATTCCGTGGATTTGAAACTGAAAATTATCGACACCTTTCGCCTCGATACGGTTTATAAAATACCCAGAGAGTCGCATCAATATCAGACCAATATACTCGACAGATACAGCGATAGGGTAAACATTCGCCAAACCGATTATGAAGCAGTAACGGTATCGGTTGAGGATATTGATCCGGTGAGGGCCTCCCGCATGTGCGACTCGATGATTCATTTCTACGACCTGAAAGTACACGGCATGTATTCGGTCAAGAATCAGGAGATGCTTACTATCCTGAGCAATAATCTGGAGAAAAGGCAGCGCGAATGCGATTCAATTATTCCGATTTTGAGGGAACAACGCAGCCAAAATCAGTTTTTAGATATCGAAACACAGGCACCCGAAGTGACGCGCGGTTACATGCTGGCTTTGGCCGAAGGGCGGGAGAATGCCGCAGGAACGCGCGAAATAAAAAAAATATACGACAATATGCTCGAAAAAGGGGCTCAGGCGCAACTCCTCGGTTCGCGGTTTAACTATTTGATAACCAGCATTGATTCGCTAAATAAAGAAATAGATTTCCATAAATCCGAAATCAATAAAAAAATTACCTACTCCATTCTTGTCGACAAGCCGATTGTTGCCGACAAAAAATCGTATCCCGTCAGATGGCTGATAGTCGCCCTGACGCTGGCGTCGACCCTATTTGTTGCGCTTTTGGCGTTTATGATTATTGACTTCAAAAAATAACATCGGGCAAGTGTTTAAAAATCAGACGATACGATTGGCGTTTTTTTATGCCGTTTCGCTGGTGTTTATCCTGCTCAACCTTTGGTTTGTCGTAAAACGCGAATCGGTGGTCGTCAATATCTTACCTGTAGCGCTTTTTTTTGTTTTGCTCGCCATTTTTTCAGTCGACAGGATTCTGAAAATTGTCGTTTTTTTCACACCCATATCTTTGCCGCTGGTTGAGATTTTCCCCGACCTTTCGTTCAACATGTTCCTCCCAACCGAGCCTTTACTTTTCGGCGTGTTGCTGCTTTTCATCCTGCGTTTGGCCAGCGAGAGGAAAGTCGACCTCGACGTTCTGAAACATCCGGTTACTATAGCCATCCTAATCTATCTTTTGTGGATGCTGATAACTTCCTTAACCAGTTCCATGCCGCTGGTTTCTTTCAAATATCTGATGGTGCGCATCTGGTTTATCGTGGGTTTTTATTTCCTTGGAATAAAACTTTTTGAAAATCAGAAAAATATCGAGAATTTTGTCTGGATTTACATCGCCGGCCTGATGATTATCATTGCCTACACGCTGGTTAAACACGCGTCCGTGGGCCTGCTCGACAGGGTTGCCGCGCACTCGTCCATGCGTCCGTTTTTTAACGACCACACATCATACGGCGCTGTTATTGCCATGTTTATCCCGTTTTTCTTCTTTTTGGCATTCAACAAAACTTCCACTCCGGGACGACGGCGTGTAGCAAAAATGGTACTGGCAGTTTTGCTGGTAGCTTTTGTCTTTTCATATACACGCGCCGCTTGGCTCAGCCTGATTTTGGCCGCCGGCGTATGGGGGCTGGTGAAACTGAAAATCAAATTCCGCAGTCTGACGATTATTTTCATTTCCGCGGTTGCTCTGTTTTTTGTGTTTCAAAATCAAATAGTTATGCACCTGCAAAAAAACAGCGTCGAATCGTCTTCCAACCTGCTGGAACATTTCACATCCATGTCGAACATAACCTCCGACGCCTCTAATATGGAACGCATAAATCGGTGGGACAGCGCTTTAAAAATGTTCTCCGAGCGTCCGGTTTTTGGCTTCGGGCCGGGAACTTATGCTTTTAAATATGCGCCTTACCAACTGTCGAAAAATAGTACCATTATCACTACCAACAAAGGCGACGGAGGAGATGCACACAGCGAATATTTAGGCCCGCTGGCAGAAAGCGGTCTGTTGGGAATGCTCTCTTTCATCGTACTCATTGGCGT
>WRIQ01000017.1 GCA_009782655.1 Prolixibacteraceae bacterium | reverse complement strand
TTTTTAAACCTGCTCTTTATAAATTGTCAACTTCCGCCAAGTTTTATTTATTTCAAAATGATTGTTGACAAAATTAATGAATTATGATTTCAGATAAGCATATAAAAAATATTTTTCCATATAGTATTGTAAACAAGTTCATTGTGTAAATAAATTTACTGCGTTTAATATTTTCTTTTCCTTTTTCAAAATTTATTTTTTATTTTCGTCCACCATAAATGAATAGTTTTTACGCTCAATCATTGGGTTTGACAAAGGCAAACAGTTTATTTGTATCAACAAGATTCGAGAAGTAATGTTTGTTAATGAAAAGCAAATTTTTAAAATTGCAAAAAATTAAATTGTCTGATAATCAGTCGATTGATTATATTTTTAAGGAAATGCGAATTGGGAACGAAAACAATAGTTGTGTTTTTGGAATTAAAATTGTAGGTTTGAAAACCTGATTTAAAAAATAACTAAAATATATTAGAACATTTAAACGTAGTAAAGATGAAAAAGTATTTATTATTATTAGCAGCAGTATTATTTGCTTCTGTCGCGGTTTTTGCGCAGAATGCCGCAGACTTGATTACAAAAGCAAATGAAGACATGAAAAACCGTAAATATCCCGAAGCTTTTGAGAAATATGACAAAGCGATGAAAAATTTGGGAGACGTGAAGGTTGAACCGGCGATAAATTTCAACATTGGTTATGCCGCCATGCAGGCCGGAAAAAACGAAGAAGCTTTAGTTTATTTGGATAAAGCCATCGAAGCGGATGCAAATGTCTCGAAATCGTGGGAATATAAAGCCGCAATATACAACAAGACAGAAGATTATAAGAGCGCACTTGCCAGCTTTGAAAAAGCCATCGAAAAAGCCATCGAAACCAGCGATGGAGAAAATATTCCCGAAAATATTCCCGCCTTGGTATTCAATGCAGGCATTGTTGCTTTCCGCCTGAATGAATATCAGAAAACCATCGATTTTTTCGACAAGGCCATCGAAGTCGAGTTCAAAGCCGAAGATGCTTATATGCGCAAAGCCGCTGCACAGAAAAAAATGGGCGACGACGAAGCTTATAAAAACACGCTGATCACGGCCAACGAAAAAATTCCGGAAGATAAAAAAATCGCTGCCGCACTTTCCAACATATATGTGGGCGAAGCCAACGGTATTTACAAAACTACGGTAGACGCTCTGAATGCCGCCAACAAAAAAGTAAACGACGGAGTTTGGACATTGGAAGACGATGCTTATAAAAAAGAGATCGCCAAAACAAAAACAGAATTTAAGAAAGCTGTCGATCTGTTGGGCAACGCCGCAAAACTTGATGACACAAACGAAAATGCAAAAAAATTGCTCGAAGTTTGTAAAGGACTGTTATAAAATGTGTTTGTGGCATAAGAAACAAATAACCGTTCCGCATTTCGGAGCGGTTATTTGTTTTTTATGATCTTCATCAGTAGCTGGTTAAAACTATTTATTTAGCTTTGAAAACAAAAAAAGATGAAAAAATTATTGCCATTTCTGCTTGTTGTTATAGTTGCATCCTGTAATAACCAGGGCAGTCAACAAAAAATCGAATCCATGATTTCAATTGAAGAACTCCATAAGAAAGCCGACGCCTTTGCGTCGTTCACACTCACCGCCGACCTCTCAACACTCACTGCAAAGGAAAAGCAGATGCTGCCCATCCTTTTCGAGGCCGCCGCCCTGATGGAAGAGATTTTCTGGAAAGAGGCATACGGCGACAGGGAAATGCTGCTTAACGGCGTTGACGATCCCAAGATGCTGAAGTTCCTGAAGATCAATTACGGCCCTTGGGAGCGGCTGAACAACAATGAACCTTTTATCAAAGGATACGGCGAAAAACCTCATGGAGCCTGTTTCTATCCCCTCGACATGACCCGTGAAGAGTTCGAAAATTGGGATGAACCGGCAAAGGCAAGCCTTTATACGCTTATTCAGCGCGACAAAAGCGGCAAAATCATAGCCGTACCTTACCACAGAGCTTTCGCTCCCGAAATAGAGAAAGCCGCGAAACTGCTTCACATAGCTGCAGGGCTTGCCGAAGACGACGGATTGAAAAAATATCTTACATTAAGGGCAAAAGCTTTACAAACCGACGATTATTTCGAAAGCGACATGGCGTGGATGGACATGAAAACCAATGCCATCGATTTTGTTATCGGGCCCATCGAAAATTACGAGGATCAACTGTTTGGATACAAAGCGGCGCACGAATCTTTCATCTTGATAAAAGACAAAGAGTGGAGCCAAAAACTGGAAAAATATACCGCATTGCTGCCGGGTTTACAAAAGGCGCTGCCTGTTGAGCAGGCATACAAAAACGAAACGCCCGGAACCGGCTCCGATATGAATGTTTATAATGCCGTTTACTACGCCGGCGATTGCAATGCCGGCAGCAAAACCATCGCCATCAACCTGCCCAACGACGAAAAAGTGCGGGAACTGAGAGGTAGCCGCAAACTCCAGTTGAAAAACTCGATGCAGGCCAAATTCGACAAAATCCTGATGCCCATTGCAAACTTACTGATCGATCAGGAACAGCGCAAACATGTGAAATTCGACGCATTTTTCGAAAATACCATGTTCCACGAAGTGGCGCACGGACTGGGGCTTGGCAAACTGACCGACCAGTCGGCCACCGTCAGGGAGGCGCTGAAAAACAACTACACCTCCATAGAAGAGGGCAAAGCCGACATTCTCGGTCTCTGGTGCGTGTATCAACTGACGCAGCAGGGCGAATTTACCGACAAGGATTTGATGGACAATTTCGTAACATTTATGGCAGGCATTTTTCGCTCGGTGCGGTTTGGAGCCGCATCAGCCCACGGAAAAGCCAACATGATGCGCTTTTACTATTTTCAGGAAAAAGGCGCCTTCGAGCGAAATCCCGCAACGGGAACCTACCGCGTGAATTTCGAAAAAATGAAAGAAGCGATGTTCAGCCTCTCCCAGTTGCTGCTGAGCATTCAGGGCGACGGCGATTACGAAAAAGCCGGAAAAATTATAGAAGAGATGGGATTCATACGCGAAGAACTACAGAAAGATTTGTACCGCATTTCCCAAGCCGGCATCCCGGTCGATATCTATTTCGAACAGGGGCCGCAAGCGTTGGGATTGTAACATTCTCAGAACAAATACGCTTTATTATCAATGTGCAATAAAAAATAGAGAAATTGTAAAGCTCCAACCATTTTATGTCAATATTAAATACGGAATCCAATATTTTTTAGAAGAAAATATCCCAACTCCCTATGGAATTTTTGGGGTGGGTTGGGAAAACAAATAAATTTGTTGATTGAATGGAGCTTTTTCCAATGATAAATTTAGATGTATTGAATGATAAATATTTAAAATATCAATAGAATAGTGAAAAATGGAGTTGGAAAATATACCGAACTCAAATATTAATTTAGATGAATTTTAACAGACGTGACTTTATTAAAACAGGAGGCGTTGCCATGATGGGCGCCTTTGCACTGCCTTCGTTTCTGGCCGGTTGTGCCGGAGGAGGCGCCATTGATAAAACTGTCGGCGTTTCCTTTGCGCTGAATCATTTCGGTGTAAGCAGAAACGACTTGAAAAAAGTACTTGCCGCAGCGTTGGAAAAGGGCGGCGAATATGCCGATTTGTTTTTCGAACACTCTTTCTGGAACAGTGTGGGATTGCAGGATGGCGCTGTCAACCGGGCCTCTTCGAACATCGATTTCGGAATGGGTGTGCGCGTTATTTCCGGCGACCAGACCGGATATGCTTATGTGGAAAACATCTCCCCTAACGAAATGCTGAAAGCGGCGCGAACCGCAGCCCGCATTGCCGAAAACGCAACCGTGAAAGAACCTGCTAACCTCACCGAAAAGCCGGTAGTCAACAACTATTACGCAATTAAAACCCCGTGGAATGAAATTGCCGTTAACGGGAAAATGCCCTATCTGCAAAGCCTGAACGACAAGATTTTCGCCCTCGACAACCGCGTGATGAAAGTGAGCGCCTCGCTTAGCGACAGCACATCGCATATACTGTTTTGCAGTTCCGAAGGCGTGACCTATTACGACTACCGCCCCATGGTGTCTTTGACGGCAACCTGCATTATGAACGACAACAACAGAATAGAAAATTCCTATTCAGCCCGCGCGTTCAGGATGGGAACCGAATTTTTGACCGATGAACTGATTGATACGCTGGCCAAAGAAGCGGTTGATAAAACTTCCATCCTGTTTCATGCCATAAAACCCAAAGGCGGTGAAATGCCCGTGGTGATGGGAGCAGGCGGTTCGGGCATCCTCTTGCACGAAGCCATCGGACATGCTTTCGAAGCCGATTTCAACCGTAAGAATATTTCCATTTTTTCGGAGCAACTGAACAAGAAAATCTGTCTCGATAAAATCAATGTGGTTGACGACGGCACCATTCCCTTTAACCGTGGCTCGCTGAATATCGACGACGACGGCGTTGAAGGACAGAAGACATACATCGTGCGCGAGGGTATCCTGACGAGCTATCTGCACGACCGCATCAGCGCCAGACATTACGGAATCCCATCAACGGGAAACGGCCGCCGCGAATCATTTCGCATGATGTCGATCCCGCGGATGAGGGCTACATACATGGAGGCCGGAAATGTGAGCGAAGAGGATATTATCTCCACGGTGAAAAACGGAATCTACGCCGCCAATTTCACCAACGGACAGGTGCAAATAGGCGCCGGCGATTTCACTTTCTTTGTGAAAGACGGATACCTGATTGAAAATGGCAAGCTCACGCAGCCCGTTAAAGATATCAACATCATCGGAAACGGACCGCAGGCGCTGGCCGACATGACCATGATCGGCAACAATTATAAAATAGACAACGGAACATGGACCTGCGGCAAAGACGGACAGTCGTGTCCCGTAACTTGCGGTATGCCATCGGCTTTGGTAAGTAAACTAACGGTAGGAGGAGAGAGTTAATATGATTTCAAACGAAAATAAAAAGCTGGCTCAATGGGCGATGGACGTTGCCCTGAAAAACGGATGTCAGGCTTCGCGCGTTTCGCTGTATAGCGGAACAAACAGTTCCTTCGAAATTCGCGATATGAAAATAGACTGCTTGCAACAGGCTTCCGAAAGCAGACTGGTTATTAATCTCTATGTTGGTGGCCGGTATGGCTCATATTCTACCAACCGCCTCGACCGAAAAGAGTTGGAGATGTTTATCAAAAATGGCATCGACTCTACACGCTATTTGGCAGAAGATAAGGCCCGTACGCTGCCTGATCCATCATTATACTACAAAGGCGGAAGCCCCGAATTGCAGATGGACGACGCCGGTTTCGACTCGGTGGATGCCGATGAAAAAGTAAGGCTGGCCATGGAAGCATGCTCCGAAATTATGGACAGAGACAAGCGTATTATCTCGGCTAATTCGTCATTTGGCGATGAAAAAAGCTCAAGATACATCATTGACAGCAACGGCTTTGAAGGTGAAAACGCCTCGACGAGCTTCAACATTTCGGCAAGTGTGAGTGTGAAAGATGAAGGCGAAGCACGCCCAAGTTCGTGGTGGTACGATTCGTCGTTGTTTTTTAGCGATTTGGTAAAAAAAGGAATCGGCTCCAAAGCGCTGGAACGCGTGCTGAGCAGGCTCGGACAAAAGAAAACGGCATCGGGAAAATATCCCATGCTACTCGACAATATCAATTCCCAACAAATGATATCGCCGATAATCAGCGCTATATACGGTTCTTCCATTCAACAGAAAAATTCGTTTTTGTTAGACAAGCTGAATGAGAAAGTTATGGGAGAAAATGTGACGCTTATAGACGAACCGCACATGCCCAAATCATTTGGGGCGCGTTATTTCGACGGCGAAGGAATAGCCACCCAGCGGCAACCCGTTATAGAAAACGGCATGTTGAAAACCTATTTTATCGACGTTTACAATGCCAATAAACTGGGTGTTTCGCCAACCATCGGCGCACCCTCAATTCTGACCATGAAAATGGGCGACAAAGATACCGAAGGGCTGGTCGCTACCATTGACAAAGGTATTTTGGTGACCGGCTTCAACGGCGGTAACAGCAACTCCTCAACAGGCGACTTTTCATACGGAATAGAAGGTTTCCTCATCGAAAAAGGAAAACGTGTGCAGCCGGTTTCCGAGATGAACATCACCGGAAACATTCTGACACTTTGGAACAATCTGGTTGCTGTCGGAAATGACCCACGCAAATCGTCAAGCTGGAAAATTCCTGCACTGCTCTTCGATGGCGTGGATTTCAGTGGATTGTAGTTTTTTTATTAGAAACAGTTAATTTACAGGGGTGTTTCGCTGAGCAGAGAGACGCCTCTGATTTCTTTGGAAGGATTGGCCTCCGCAAGTCGCTCTGCTCACCTGCGGTTACCAATTGTTCAAGCCTTTCAGCTTGGCATTAAAGGGTTCTTGGGAAATCAGATTTTATCAAAGCCGCACCATGTTGCCAGCGCCGGAGGAATGAGGATTCCTTCGGGGGTTTGGTTGTTTTCGAGAAGGGCGGCTACGATGCGCGGGAGGGCCAACGCGCTTCCGTTGAGGGTGTGCGCCAACTGTGGTTTTTTCTCCTGCTCGTCGCGGAAGCGAAGTTTTAGGCGGTTGGCTTGGAACGATTCGAAATTGGAAACGGAGCTCACCTCAAGCCACATTTTCTGTGCTGCCGACCAAACCTCAAAATCGTAGGTCAGCGCCGAGGTGAATCCCATGTCGCCGCCGCAAAGCCTCAGGATACGGTAGGGCAGTTCCAGCTTTTGCACTAAAGATTCCACATAGCAGACCATTTCTTCCAATGTTTCGTATGATTTTTCGGGATGGGCAATCTGCACAATTTCTACCTTGTCGAACTGGTGGAGGCGGTTCAGCCCGCGTACATCCTTGCCGTATGAGCCGGCTTCGCGACGGAAGCAGGCGCTGTAGGCCGTATTTTTTACCGGCAACGCTTTGCTGTCGAGAATCACATCTCGGTATATGTTGGTGACGGGCACTTCGGCAGTGGGTATCATATAAAAACTATCTTCGGTGATGTGGTACATCTGCCCCTCTTTGTCGGGAAGTTGTCCCGTGCCGAATCCTGACGCTTCGTTCACCATCAGGGGTGGCTGAATCTCTTCGTAGCCGTTTTCGCGGGCTTCGTTCAGGAAGAAGTTGATAAGTGCACGCTGCAATCGGGCGCCTTTTCCACGATAGACGGGAAAACCTGCGCCGGCGAGCTTGACGCCCAGTTCAAAATCGATGAGGTTATATTTCGAAGCAAGTTCCCAGTGGGGAAGGGCATTTCCAGTAAGCTCAGGAATAACGCCGCCGCTGCGAACCACTTGATTGTCATCCACATTTTTTCCCGTCGGCGCTGATTTGTGAGGCAGGTTGGGGAGCAAAACCAGCAGTTGCTGCACTTGTTCGTCTATTTGGTCAAAAACCTGATCGTATTGCCTGATGCTCTCTTTGAGTTCGGCGGTTTGCTGTTTCGCCTTTTCTGCTTCGTCGCGGCGTCCCTGCTGAAACATAATGCCAATCTCTTTCGAAAGGCGGTTCATCTCGGCTTTGGCATTGTCGGAACGCAACTGCGCCTGATTTTTTTCCTCGCGCAGTTTGATGATGTTGCCTACAATTTCGTGCGCATCGAAATGTCGTTTGGCTAAACGCCCGATAACGTCTTCGGGATTTTCATAAACATATTTTAAAACGAGCATATTCAAAAGTTTTTAGATTAAACAAATAGCGAAAACAGCACCGCTTTCGGCCGGTAAAAGTATAAAAAATAAGGGTGACCACGTAAGTGATACACCCTTAAAATATTAACTTCTACTAATTTCTCGAATTCAATGAACTTAGTTGCTTTCAACCGTAGCGATGGGTTCAACGGAAACATACGATTTGTTGTCGCGTTTTTTGCTGAAAACCACTGTGCCGTTAATCAATGCAAACAGAGTGTGGTCTTTGCCTACACCCACGTTGCTTCCCGGATGATGTTTTGTGCCTCTCTGGCGAACTAAAATGTTGCCTGCTTTTGCAAACTGGCCTCCGTATATTTTCACGCCAAGCCGTTTGCTTTCCGATTCGCGTCCGTTTTTCGAACTACCTACACCTTTCTTATGAGCCATTTCTTTTTGTTTTAATTATCCGACAATTTCTTCAATAAGCACCTGCGTGAAACATTGGCGATGGCCATTCATTTTTTGATAGCTTTTCCTTCTTTTCTTTTTGAATACCAATACTTTGTCGCCTTTTACGTGTTCAAGCACTTTGACGGTCACTTTGGCGCCTTCCACAACGGGAGTTCCCACAGAAACCACTCCGTCGTTGTCCACAAGCAAAACCTTCTCGAAGTCGATCAAACCACCTTCTTCCACAGGCAACCTGTGCACAAAAACTTTCTTGTTTTTTTCTACTTTGAATTGCTGGCCTGCAATTTCAACGATTGCGTACATATATTTTTCTAATTTTTAGTTTATGTCCGGCAGGCGGAATAACCTCACGTTCTTCACTTTATTGCCTGAACGAACTTTTTGGGAGTGCAAAAGTAATCATTTTTGAATGATTTCCAAACCGGTATTTATTTTTTTGAAAAACAGTTACACAGAGTTAAGAAACAGGGAAATTTTTCAATGGACTCAATGATTCAATAGGCGCATGATGTTTACGAAATTGGTTCCAATACTGACGACGGTATTATTTTCGTGCGGGAGCGGGACACAGGGAAAATCGGTATTTTGAATGTGGGCAGGATTGACGAAGCAGGACGTATAGTGGCCGATGGAACGGCTCTGTTGTTTTTCCCCAGTATGACGAAGCAGAGAACCTGACGGGTTATACCAATCCTGATGTAATAGTTGAAGAACACGCCCCAAGGGATAGAGCAGAAAGGGATAGTGTATATATGTTCGAAAGAGGCAGGCAAACTGGTCGCGAAACTGGAAGATGCGCGTAGCAAGAGTAAGGATTTGAGGATTGAGCGTAACCGCTTGGCTGCAAGTCTGAAAGAGATAAAGCAAAGGAGCGCGAACCAGAAAGGATAAAGGATGCCGCCCAGCAACTTGAGAAATATATTTTGGGGAGCATCAACAGTGAGATTATGGCCGATATGGATCAAAGGGATTTTGCCAGCCTTATGTCGCGGTTGAAGAACCCAGCGGGCAAAAAGGATGTGGATGCGGTGATGAGTTTATTCCATTTTTCCAAAGAGTTTCCAAATTCGGGAATGATTGCTATATTTGCTTCTCATATTTTTGATATGACAAACTATTAACCATGCAAAAAATAAAATTGGAAATTACAGGATTGACAGTCAGTCAGGTACAATCGGGTGCGTATGCCCTTATCTTGGGTGAAGCTATGGGCGACAGGCGTTTGCCCATTATAATCGGTCCGGTTGAAGCGCAGGCGATAGCCATCCAGTTGGAAGGCCTACAGCCGCCCCGCCCGTTGACGCATGATCTGATAAAAAATATGGCCGATGTTTTTGGAATCAACCTGCTTGAGGTGATGATATACAAGCTCTCGGAGGGCATTTTTTTCTCGGAATTAAAATTCGAAAAAGACGGCGAAATTGTCAGGGTCGATTCGCGCACGTCCGATGCGGTTGCGCTTTCGTTGAGGTTCGACAGTCCTATTTTTACCACCGATGAGATATTGCACAAAGCCGGCGTTGTTTTGGGAACAGAAAATGAAGAGTTTCACAAAGCCGACGACGTCCCCACTTGGACGACGGGTAAATCATATTATAAAAATTATACTTTGTCGGAATTGCAAGATATGCTGAGCGATGCCATTGAAAATGAAGACTACGAGAAGGCCTCGTTCATTCGCGACGAAATTTATCGCAGGAAAAAATAGTAAAATTAGCACCTATGAATAAGTTTTTATCTCTCCTC
Organism: Prolixibacteraceae bacterium; assembly: GCA_009782655.1. Next base: position 1,638 of record WRIQ01000017.1, on the reverse strand, counting down.
TTCTCACTAATTACCATTACACTTTTTTCGTTTTCGGCATTTGCGCAGACGCAGGAGCCAATAGCGTCCGGTAGCGCCGCTGTTGCCGATTCGGTAGCTGTTGCGCATTCGGAAGAAACGTCTGCCAAAGCGGAGAAAAAAACTGATACATCAACATTGTTGCCGGAGGTAGCGCCCCGGGAGCCCTTTTCGGCAATCAACCTGTTGAGGGGAATTTTGGGAATGGCTGTTTTGCTGGCAATCGGCTATGCGCTGAGCAACAATAGAAAACAAATTCCTTGGCGCACCGTTTTCTTTGGGTTGCTTTTTCAGCTTATATTGGCGGTGGGCGTTTTGTATGTTCCCTTTGTGCGCGAGATATTTGAATTCGCCGGGCGTATTTTTGTTAAGATTCTCGATTTCACAAAAGCGGGCAGCGAATTTCTCCTTGGCGACCTGATGGACTCAAGCAAATATGGATATATTTTTTTGTTTCAGGTGCTTCCCACCATTATATTTTTCTCTGCTTTGACCAGTCTGCTTTTTTACTGGGGCATTATCCAGAAAGTGGTTTGGGCGTTGGCATGGGTATTTACCCGCTCGCTGAAGATTTCAGGCCCCGAGGCGCTGTCGGTTGCAGGCAACATTTTTTTGGGGCAAACCGAATCGCCGTTGATGATAAAAGCCTATCTGCCCAAAATGGGAAATTCCGAAATCATGATGGTGATGACCGGAGGCATGGCAACGTTGGCGGGCGGCGTATTGGCGGCATACATAGCCATGCTGGGCGGCGACGATCCAGTTTTGCGGATCGAATTTGCCAAGCATTTGCTCACCGCATCGGTGATGGCTGCGCCGGCGGCCATCGTATTTTCGAAAATGCTGGTGCCACCCGACAGTGAAATCGATACCGATGTGAAAGTGAGTAAGGATAAAATAGGGCATAACGTTCTCGACGCCATTACAAACGGAACTTCGGAAGGCGTAAAACTGGCTGTGAATGTGGCTGGAATGTTGTTGGTTTTCATAGCCTTCATCGCTATGTTTAACTTTGTCACAGGCAAAATTGGCGAATGGACAAATGTTAATGATGTGCTGGCCGCCGCTACCGATGGACGCTACCAGAAATTGTCTCTGCAGGCGCTGCTTGGATATGTCTTTGCGCCGTTGATGTGGCTTATCGGCGTGCCTGTGGGCGACCTCGCAGCCGTGGGAAGCCTGCTGGGCGAAAAACTGATAATGACGGAATTTATCGGATACATCAGCCTTGCCGACCTGAAAGCAGCGGGAGCGCTCTCCCATAAGTCGATAATTATGGCCACATACATGTTGTGCGGATTTGCCAATATCGCATCCATCGGCATTCAGATTGGCGGCATCGGTTCGCTGGCGCCCAACAAGCGGGTTTTACTCTCGAAATACGGCATTCCCGCTGTCATCGCCGGAACGCTTACTTCACTGATGTCTGCTACTATTATTGGGATGATAATGAGGTAGTTGATTATTTTCCGTAAATTTTTTGATACGCGCTCTACACTTCGGTTTTGCATTTGTCTGATCCATGATTTCCACGGTGACAGGATTATCCTGTTTTTTATATCCTCGTTTTGTTAAAGACCTTAAAATAAACGCATTGTACAAATTTATATACAAAAGAAT
>WRIQ01000016.1 GCA_009782655.1 Prolixibacteraceae bacterium | reverse complement strand
GATTAAAAATGGCGAACGTTTCGTCCCAACCGTCGAAGTGTGCCTTGACGAGCGTTTCCAGCAGATTGGTGGTTTTTCCCATTGCCGACACAACAGCAACGATATTTTCGTCCGAATAATCTTTTAGAATGGACGCTACATTTCTTACGCCCGCAGCATCTTTCACCGACGCTCCTCCAAATTTGAAAACTTTCATGCCGATTTATTTATGAATACAAATTTAACGAATTCCCGTCAGGTAAGGTTCATGTTTGTCGGGGCGCCCCGCCGTGTTAATCAAAATTTCGTATATGTCAGTCGGTTACTGAATCAGAACATCATTTTGGAAATCGTAGAAGGTTCTGCGCATGAGATCGGCTAATGTCAACTGGTAGTTGATGTAAGCGCCCAAGTGCGAAGTGTAGGCATTGTTGAGGCGGTTTCGTTCGAGGGCCAGCGCCTGGCTGTCGATGTCGCCGTCGGAGAAGCGCTGCCGCGTGATATTGAAACTTTTTTCGGCCACCTCCACATTTTTTTCGAGCAGTTGGAGGCGTTTCAGGTTGTTGTTAATATTGGCGACTAAGTTTCGAACTTCGGTTTCAATTTCGCGCTGGAGTTCTTCCTTGCGCAATTCATTTTGCTTTTGTGAGGCCTGCGCAGCCCTCACCAAAGCGCGGTTTTCGCCCCAGTCGAGTATCGGTATCGAGAGGGAGAATCCGATGCCGAAATTAGCAGGCCTTTTTCCGAGGTCGTTGAACGAATTTTGAAGGGTTGTCGAATAACCAACGTTGATATCCTGACGGCTGACCCCGATTTTTTCAAAATAAGCATTCAGATTGCCGCTTATCATTCCGGCAGCTTTCTGCTGTTTGATGTTCAATTCCTGAAGGGTTATCTGAATCTCCTGTTCCCTGATTTCCATACGGTTTTGAAGAGCCAGCATGACCGCTCTTTCCGGGTCGACAGCCACAATTTTGTATTCTTTCAGGTCGCTGCTCAGCGTAACCTCATCGTTCAGGGCTATTCCTATCAGTTCTTTAAAAGAATTGGTTGCCGATGCTTCATTAAAAATGGCAATGTCGTAACTGTTTTGCGCTTCAGCCAAATCGACTTCCATCTGCAGGGCGTCTACTTCGCGGATTAGGCCGGCTTCAAACTTATTCTTCGAAATTTCGTTGGCTTCCGTTTGCCTTTCGAGGTCAAGGCTTGCTATTTGGGTGCGTCGTTGCAGCGAGAGGAGGTTGTAATAAGCATTGGTAACCTGATAAATAAGGTTTAGCTCTTGGCGTTTCAGCGATTTGCTGGAGCGTTCGTAGTTGAGTTGTGCGCGTTTCAGGTTCGATTTTATGGAATTGTAACCATACAGAGCGTCAATGGGTTGCCTGAAACGCAGGCGCGTATTGAAAGAAGTCGAGCGTATGTCGGTATTGAAGTCGTCGTAGCTCGACAATCCTGTTTCCAGATAGATGTTTCCGTTGGTGGGCAGCGGTTGGTTGACGGTTACATTGCCCGCATAATTCAGTTGTTGCACCGAGTAAAATGAGATCCCTGTGCTGTCTTCCCACTGGCGGATGGTTTCGGTATATTCGGGAGTTGTTAGCCCCATGGTGATGTGAGTTTTCAGCCTGCTGGTTGCCGACTTCAGGTTGAATTCGGCGATTTTGAGGTCTTGCTCCAGCAGCAACATGTTGTAGCTCCTTTTCTTGGCTATTTCAATGCTTTGTTCAAGTGTGAGGTTGTATATTTCTGCTTTTGCCATGGCGCTACATCCAGCTAAAATAGTTATTATCAGAAGTATGCGTTTCATTTGTTATACAATTATTTGTCGGGTTAGTAAACTATCTGTCTTTTATTTTCATTGGGACGGTCGTGGTGGATGGTTCCGTCTTTGATATAAATATTGCGGTCGGCATAGTTAGCGATATCCTGTTCGTGCGTAATGAGGATGATGGTGTTTCCCTCCTTGTGCAACTCGTTGAAGAGCTTCATTATGTCGTCGCCGGTTTTTGAGTCGAGGGCGCCCGTGGGTTCGTCGGCCAGCAAAATTCCCGGGTTGGTCACTAGGGCGCGGGCTATGGCCACACGCTGGCGCTGTCCGCCGCTGAGTTCGCTGGGTTTGTGGTCTATCCTGTCGGTGAGTCCCACGCGGTCGAGGGCGCGGAGCGCTTTTTCGCGGCGTTCCTGACTGGAAGCTCCCGCATATATCAAAGGCAGTTCCACATTCTGGAGCGCGTTGAGGCGCGGCAAGAGGTTGAAATTCTGAAATATAAATCCTATTTCTTTGTTGCGCATGGCCGACAGCGCGTCGTCGTCGAGGATGCTCACATCCACTTTGTTGAAATAGTAATGCCCGCCGGTGGGTGTGTCCAAGCAGCCCAGTATATTCATAAATGTGGATTTCCCTGAACCTGAAGGGCCCATTATGGCAACATATTCGTTTTTATCGATCTGCAGATTGATGTTTTGCAGCGCGGGAATCTGAATTTCGCCGATGACGTAGTTTTTTGAAAGATTGATTATATCGATTAACATAACTGTGTCGGATTATTCGTAACGTATTGAATCAACAGGTTTCAGGTTTGCCGCATTTTTTGCGGGAAGGTAGCCAAAACTTATTCCCACAAGTACCGAAAAGGCAAAGGCTATCAACACGGAATAGAGCCTTATGAAAGTGCTCACGTCGGTGAAGAGGCTGACGGTAAACGACAGGGCTATGCCCAACAGAACGCCTATCAATCCGCCGGTGATGCTGATGGCTACCGCCTCGGTGACAAACTGGCTCATAATATCGGCTTTGCGGGCGCCGATGGCGCGGCGGATTCCTATCTCGCGGGTGCGCTCCATCACGGTGGCCAGCATGATGTTCATAATGCCGATGCCGCCGACAACCAGCGAAATGGCTGAAATGGCTCCCAACAGGAAATTATATATTTGCCGCTCTTTTTCTTCCTGCTTGAGCAACTCGAAGGGGATGACGATGCTGTAGTCGTTGTTGTTGAAGTGATGGCGTTTGATGATTTCGTCGATGAGTTTGGAAGCTTCCATAAGGCGGCTCGACTTGTCGACTTGTACGGTGATTTGCTGTATTTCGCTGGACAACAGGCTTTCGCGTGTGAAGCGGTTCAACAATATCGACAGCGGAATGTAAACGTCGGTATTCAAATCGCGGGCTGCCAACTCGCCGACGGTTTCGGTAAAGAGGGTTTTCGATTCAAGGACGCCGATAACTTCCAGCCACTGGTCTTCTATTTTAATCATTTTGCCTACAGCTTCTTCGGCTTGAAAAAGCGAAGCGGCAACACCGGCGCCGATTACGCATACCTTAAGCCGCTGGCTGTAATGGTTATTGCTGATGAAATCGCCTTTCTGAACTTTATAATTCATCATCGCAAAAAATTCCGGTGTGATACCTATGATGGTCGACTTCACCGATTTATCGAAATATTTCACGTCGGCGTTTATTTCGGCTTGCGAGGCCACGCTCTCAATGCCCGGAACAAGCTCCCTGATAACTTGCGCATCCTGCAACGAAAGGCCCTGCGAAAACTTCGCCCTCACCTCGTCGAGTTCCGAGTTAGAGAGTTTTTTCTCTCTGATTATGATGTTGTTAACGCCTAAGTCCTGATACTTGGCAATAGCTGCGCGCTTGGCCCCTTCACCGATGGAGAGCATGGTGATAACCGAAGCTACTCCGAAAATGATCCCCAACATGGTCAGGAATGAGCGAAATTTGTGATCGGCAAGACCTCTAAGCGCTAATCGTATATTTTCTCCGAATTGCATTCTATTTATTGTTTGAGTGTTTAATAGTTTCAGGATCAGCGTTCAACGTTGAATCTGAAATTCCGAACTGGGAACCTGAAACCGAGGATAGGTGTTTTTTATTCATTGATAAATTCACAACTGACTGTCATACCGGGTTTTAGCCTTTCATCGGGCTGCAATACATTCACTTCTACGTCGAAAACTTTTTGTTTGGAGTTGGGCTCCAACCTATGACACAACTTGCCGATGTAGGTCACTTCGCCGGCAAAACCTATTTCGGGCAGTGCATCCAGCCTGACAACAACTTTTTGTCCCTTTCTGATTTTCAGGAAATCGGTTTCGCTTATTTGGGTGTTCACTTTCATCCAGTTGATGTCGGGGACGTTGGCCATGTTGTTGCCCGGATAAATATCGTCGCCCACTTTCGCGAGGGTGTTGGTACGGCGGTTTCGGGCAATCTGGAAAATCCCCGAAATAGGAGTGCGGATTGTTAGCGAAGGCAGAATTTGGATGGCATTATCAATTTCGCGTTTTATCTGTGCTATTCTCAGTTCCTGAATTTTCAAGTCGTTGTCCTGAATTATTTTTATGAACTCAATCTTCTTCTTTTCTTTTTCGAGAGTGATTTGCGTCTGCCGAAATTCCAGTTCTTTGATTTTTTTGTAGCGGTCGGTTTCAAAACGCGCCGATTCCAGTTCCAGCGTTTTCAACGCAAACGAGGCCTCTTGGCTTTTAATGGTCGATTCCATGCTACTCATGGTATTGCTTTGGTCGACACGCAATTTTTCCAGATTTCCCATTTGAGTTTCGAGATTGATTTCCCTGTCGAGGATGAATCTGTTGATTTCTGCTGGGTCGAGCTGAATTATGGAGTCGCCGGCTTCGACAATGGCGCCGTGTTCAAGGAGGCCGATAATTCGCATTTCGTAGAAATAACGGCCGAAGCGAGGCAGGGGGAATGATCGGGAGTTGACAGCGGCCAGTTCGCCGGTTTCCCGTATGGCGTTGGTATCTTTTGCTGCACCTTTCTTTTTGCTTTCCAATATTTTGCCGCCGCAAGAAACCATCAGAAACAGAGCGGGAACCAACAACAATGTTTGTATCAATCCGCGCTTATTCATAACGATCCGGTTTTAGCGGTTTCTTCCTGAGTTTTTTCCGAGGCGAACGGATTCACCAATGCAATTTTGTCGTCTTTTTCCAATCCTTCAACAATGATGATATAATCGGAATTGGAGGTTCCGGTGATTATCTGTACCTTTTCGTATCCGCCGACTGTTTTCTTGTAGGCGTAGGTTATTCCACCTTCCGTATGAACGGCGTCGATGGGAACATATAAAACATTTTCGATTTGATCGACCAGAATGCGGCAACTGACAGTGAGGCCGGGCAGTAGATTCTCGTTGGATTCGTTGATGAAAATCTCCACAGGGAAAACTTTGATTTTCGATGTACGGTCTTTATTGACAGCCAAATTGGCCACAGAATTGACGTTTCCGGTGAATATGCTGTCCGAAAAAGCATCGGGCCTGATTTCCACTTTCAGCCCTTTTATGATTTTGGAAATGTCGACTTCGTTGATTTTTACTTTGGCTTTGAGGTTCGATAAATCGGGAAGCTGAATAAGAGGAAATCCCGACCAGCACTGGTCGCCAATCTGAAATTTGTTGCCGCTGCTCCAATTGGTGGCGATGATGGCGATGCCGGGCGAAGGCGAAACGACGCAGAGTTTTTCCAGCGTTTCGTAGGCGTCTTTTAGCCGCGAACGGTCTTGGTCAATCGAAATATTCTTCTGTTTGATTTCTTCAGTCTGTATTTTCAGGCGGTTTTCAATTTGTTCTTTTGCTCTTGCCAGCGCTATATCGGCTTTTTCGAGGTTGAGCTGAATCTCCTTTCGCCTGATGTCAGATTCGTAGCCTGCCGCTTCGAACTGAATTTTCGATATCTCCTGCGATATGCGGGTAACTTCGTACTCGGCTCTCAGTTCTTCTATGTCCGATTGATGCTGCGCTTCCATCTTTTCCAGTTCGGCTTTGGTCATTTCGAGACGCGATTCGGCGTCTACAATTCCCTTTTGCACTTCCGAAGGATCGAAAACTATCAGTGTGTCACCGGTTTTCACTTCCTGTCCGTCTTTGACAATCTGTGTGATCTTCATATTCCCGTAGCGCCACGAAATGGTGGGCGACAGTATGCTTACCGAGCGGATGGCTTCAATTTCTCCTTCTTCGTATATATCGACGAAGAAAGTGCCTTTGGTAACTTTGCCCAATGGAGTTTCCGATACTTCTTTTTTGTTACAGGCGTAAAAAAACAGGATGAATAACAGCATACTGCCGAGTCCGTAAATATTCCTGTTATAACATTTCTTCATGAGGTTTACATTTTTTAATAATAGGGGTTGATATTTTTTAACTGGGGAATTCTTCTGTTTTCACATCAGCGTTTTCTTCCTTTTTCTCTTCCGTTGCTACTGGCAACAAGGTCACTTGTTTTATGGCTGAAGATTCGGGTCGCGAGAGGGAAATAATTTCGTTGCGCCTCAATCCGGCGGTGATGATGGCCTCTTTGGGCGACGACAGGCCGGTTGTTATCTGGCGCATCTCAAACCCTTTCTTCTGTTTCACATATACCACTTTCATCGAGTCCTGCTCGAAGATGGCTATTTGCGGAGCTACAATCGTATCTTTTACCTGCTTCAGGATAACGTGGCAATTGGCGGTGAAGCCGGGTTCCGGCATTTTTTCAACACTGTCGACAGAGGCTTCTATTTCAAAGAATTTTATCTTCGAATCGCGTCGGTATTGCTGTCCGATGGGCATTTTCTTTTCTATCTTTCCCCAACCCAATTTTCCCGGCATGGCGTCGAAAGTATAAAAAACCGAATCGTCGACATTGATATATTTGAAGTCTCTTTCAGAGGCGTTGATTTTCACCTTCATTTCGCTCATTTCAGGAATTAGCGCCAGAGGCATATTGCCAAAAACTTTGTCGCCGATTTGCAGCTTTGCACCTGTTTCGCTCAGCCAGTAATTGGCGCGAAGCATCAATCCTCCTATGGGAGCGTGTATTGCCAATGAATTTATCCTTTCCTGTACGGTCTCAATGTTGTTTTGGAGACGCTGGATTCTCAACTCCTGTCTTTTTATTTCGGATTGCTGGATGATGTCAAGTGATTTGAGCTTCTGATCAAATTTAACCCTGTTAATGGCGGATCTTTCCAGCTCCAACTCTTTGATTCTCCGTTGCGTGGGAGTTGCATATACCAATTGTAGCGAATCGAGGAGAGCGATTTGGGAGTCTGCCTCGTTGTTTTGTACCTGCGCTTCGAGCAACGCATATTGCATGTTCAAGTCGGCTTTGGTCTTGGCCAGATTTGCCTCCGCATTTTCCAATTCGATAGTTAACTGGTCGTAAGTGGTTTGCAAATCATGAACTTCAACAATGCAAATGAGGTCGCCCTCGTTGACATAAACGCCGTCTTCGGCAAGAAACGAAACCGTGCCTTCAATGTCGCCGGGACACATTATGGCTATCGAATTAATGGGCTCCACATAGCCTTCTATTATTATTATGTTTTCAAAATCGGAAGACGAAACAGTATATGTCGATAGCTCCCTGCCTGTGAAAGAAGAACAGGAACCTGCAAAGAAATAAATAATCAATACAAGAAAAACTGTAAACCTGAACACGATAAAACAAATTTGTTATATATAAAACGATATTTTTCTATCTTATTGTGATAACGGCGGCAATGTAGTTTTTTTTTTGCCATGGGGCTTTGGTTCTAATATTTTTTAATGAAAATTATATATTTTGCTAATGAAATGGTTCGCTGATGAAAGAAATTGTTTCAAAAAGAAGGTAAAGTTGAAAGACTTCTAGGGCTGAAAATGCTAAAAAAGTAATATTATTTCGAAGCTTTCAGCTATACCGATTTCGTTCAATTGTTTCATTTAATAAAAAATTTGTTTACATTATGAAATCTTCTTTTTCCTTCTGTATAACAGCAAAATTGCATTGACAATGAAAGCGGCGGCAATAAGCCAGTAGCCGTGGTTGCCGCTTGTGGCTTCGTTCACAATTTTTCCGACCAGTGCCAATATTCCGCCCAAAATGATGGCCGCCAATGCATTGTCTTTGTTGACTTTCCAATGCGCAAGCCCTGCGATGATGGGAAAGATGAAAGCGCCCGAGAAAAATGACAGCGAAATCAGTAAAGTATTCAGTATTGATGTGATTTTCATGGCGATAACTAAGCTTGCCATGCCAATGACAACGATGAACCTGCGCGTTATTTTCAGCGATTTGGGTTTGTCGAGGTCGCCGGTGACCAGCTCGGAGAGGATGGTCGATGATGTGAGCAGCGTCGTGTCGGCCGACGACATAACCGCCGATAAAAGCGCTGCCACCAAAATTCCCAGCGCCCATGGCGGCAAAAATGAGGCTCCGGGCAGAATAAATCCCGATGCCACGTTTGCATCGCTCCGGCTGGCAATTCCCAGCCAAGTGAGGATAAAAGCGGTTAGTGCCGCCAGAAAAGCAACCGTCAGGACGCTGTTGCGGGCAACTTTTTCATTGCGGGCGCAAAAAATGCGGGTGTAAATATCGGGGCCGACAACAAAAGTTACGGAATAGGTCAGCAGCAGGAAAAACAGGTCGGGCGGCGTAAATTTCTCGTTGAAGAATGTGAAATTGTCCATTTGCACAGGCGTTCCGTTTTTCAGCCGCAGGAAAAAAAGAAGCGATATGCCGCCGAGGATGATGAGGGCCTGCATAAAGTCAGTTTTCAGGATGCTCAACTGGCCGCCGGCGACAGTATAAAAAATGAAAGTCAGGCCGCAGATAAGCGCTCCCTGGTGATAGCTCACCAATTGCAGGCTTGTCAGAATTTTGGCGCCGGCAATAATCTGGGCAGCGACAATTCCCGTCCACGCAATAGGGATCAGGATTCCGGCCAGCGTTTCGGCTTTTTTTCCGTAGAAAAGCAACAGTAATTCGGGTAAAGTGTAGTGTCCGAGCAGGTTAATTCGCTTGCTCAAAAATGCCAGCACAAAAAGCCCAATGGCGGCGCTCAGTAGAAACCAAATGGCAGGCCAGCCCGTTTGCTGGCTCATTTCGATGGTGCCAAGGATGGCCGATCCACCCATGATGGTGGCAAACAAGCTTCCCGATATTTGCAGCCAAGAGCCGCGTTTCCCCGAAATATAATAGTCCGAAGTTTTTTCGACCTTGAAAAATGAGTAAATCCCGATTGATATTACCGCTGCAAGATAGATGAGGGTTATACATAAAACCGTTGTCATCCGCTTTGTTGTTGTTGGTGCGAAAAATGGTTTTTCCCCGATGGATGGAACATTACTTCACTTCGTCTAAAGCTTCGGTAACGTTGATGATATAGTCGGCAAGTTTTTCGCATTCCGAAAACAAATCATTGAAAATGATACCCGCTTCGTACGAATAAAATCCTGTACGGATGTATTCGAGATGCTCGGCTTTGAGCTGGTTGCGGTAGTTGTTGATTTCGTTTTCCTTGTCGCTGGCTTTGGTCATCGTCACCAGCTTTTCGTCTTTTCCAAGGTTTTCGTGCATAATATCGAGGGCATCGCGCACCATGTTGAACATCAGTTTCAGCTTATTGATGACTTCGTCGGGAAGCGCTATCTTGTTGTCGTACATGCGGTTGATGTTGCGAGCCAGATTATAGTTGCTGTCGCCGATGCTTTCCAGATCGCTGACTAATTCCAGCAGCGAGCGCATTCTCCGCCGCCCGAAATCGCTGAGTTTGCCTTGCGCAATTTCACTTAGGTAATTGGCGATTTCGACTTCCACATCGTCGCTAATATTTTCGTATTTCTGAATTCGCGCAAACAGTTTACTGAATTTCTTATCGCTTTTTTCGTCAAAAAGTTTCTCCACAAAACCGAACATTTTAATGGTATGTTTGGCAAAAAACTGCGCCTCGCGGCGTGCCTGCAAGAGCGATAACTCTGGCGTCGACATGAGTCCTGTGGTGATATATTGCAGGCGAAATTCTTCTTCTTCTTGTTTTTGGGGTAGAATCTTCATCACCAGACTGTGCAGTTGCGGAACAAACCAAATGAAGATAAATGTATTGATAAGGTTGAACGAAGTGTGGAAAAGCGAAAGGGCAATGGGAACAACCTGCGGCGTGTCGAACGGCGACTGGCCGGTAATGTGTTCGGTCAGAAATCCGATGCCTTGGGTGAAATATCTGAAAACGCACAGCATCCAGATAGCCCCCAATATGTTGAAAAAAGAGTGTACGAATGCCGCCCTGCGAGCCGAAAGATTCCCCACCGACGCCGCTATGTTCGCCGTGATGGTGGTTCCTATGTTCTCGCCAAGCACCATGGCCGCGGCCAGCTCAAAGGAAATCCAGCCTTGATTGACCATAACAAAAGTGAGAGCCATGGTTGCACTCGACGACTGAACCAGAAACGTGAGTATCGTCCCCACACCCAGAAACAAAAGCACCGACCTGAATCCGTTCCCCGTATATCTTTCAAGAAATATCAATATCTCAGGGTTGCTATCAATGTCTGGCATCGAATTTTTCAGGTAATCGAGGCCAAGAAACAAAAGCGTGAAACCGATCATAATCTCGCCTATGGAGCGCCGTTGAGTATTCTTGGAAAATACAAGCGGTAACCCCAGACCTATGAGCGGCAGCACAAACTGACTGATACTGAATTTAAAACCCAAAACCGAAATTATCCAACCCGTAACGGTGGTTCCGATATTGGCGCCCATTATCACGCCGATGGACTCGGAAAGGGTAATAAGGCCTGCGTTTACAAAACTGACAACCATTACGGTAGTCGCCGACGATGATTGAATTACGGCCGTAACCAAAAATCCTGTCAGGGCGCCTAAATAACGATTGGCGGTCATCGCCGAAAGTATCGAGCGCAATTTTGCTCCTGAAACCCGTTGCAAAGCTTCGCTCATGATTTTCATTCCGTAAAGGAACATACCCAGCGAGCCAACAAGTTTCAGAAAATCAAATAACGTATAGTTCATTCAGATTATATTGTTTGTTTTTGAAAAACAATTTCAGAATTTCCATGAATTTTTATGCAAAGAAATAAAAAGTTATGCAGATGGCTTTATTTTTTTACATTCGCAACGGGTGAAAAAAACAAAAAAATAATGGATAATTTTACGCCATGCAAATCGACGCCAAAAAACAGATCGAAATTTTGCTGATGAACTATTTCCGTCAATCGTTTTCGGAATTTCCGGCAGGGAAAGTGATTCCTTCCGAGTCGCCGGATTTTATCATCAGGTGCTCGTTGCGAAAGATGACGGGCTTGGAACTTACGCGTCTGCATTCGCCCAACATGTTGAAACCGTCTTTTGCTGTCCCCGAAAATTCGCCGGAGATGCGGTTTATCCGTTGCGTACAAAATCTGGTAGAAGAGAAAGAGCCTCGCCCACTGTTTGTGAAATTCTTTTTCGATGCACCTCCCGATGAAAAAAGGATGCTGGCGCAAGCTGCAAAGACAGCCCTTGCCATCAGGCAGGAAGCGGCTTGCCGGTGCGATTCTGTTTTTTCGACGCTCATCGGAAAAAAACAGCTCCCGAAAATGCTGAATTCGGTGCGCATCATCCGTAACGAGGCGCTCACTATTCCCATTTGGGAGAAAGCCATTGGCTGCGAAACGGGCAACATCATCCCCGATATCGAAGAATCGCTGAAAAAAAAAGAGGAAAAGCTGAGAATCTACCTTCGCCGCAACCTCTCTCAATATTGGCTGCTTATCACCGCCGACCGGCTTGGCGATACGCAACATTTAAACATCGGAGAACTGCTCGCGAATCATCCCTTCACTTTCGGCTTCGACAAGGTTTTTCTTTTCGAACTCCGGAGTGCGCGGGTATTTTCAATTACTCACAGCTAACGA
>WRIQ01000015.1 GCA_009782655.1 Prolixibacteraceae bacterium | reverse complement strand
AACTATGACATTACTTTGCAGGTATTGTCCACGGGAAACCATGCGGCAAAACTGAAGGCTGAAGGAACCCAAACCGAAGCCGACATCATTCTGAATCTGGAGACCGGTTATTTGGAAGGCTTGCAGGATATTATGGCGGACCTTTCCCCGTACAATCTGTCGGAGTTTCTCCCCGAACTGGTACCCGCTTCCAAACGCTTCCTGCCCTGGGATAAGTCGTCCGGGGCCATTGTGGTTAACCGCTCCAAACTGGAGAGCGCCGGGCTTCCTGTTCCTGTTTCATATCAGGATTTGCTGAAGCCCGTGTACAAGGGACTTATTTCCATGCCGAACCCCAAAAGCTCCGGTACCGGGTATATGTTCCTTGTAAGTCTGATTAATGCCTGGGGCGAAGATGCTGCCTTTGATTATTTTGACAAACTTGCGGACAACATTCTCCAATTTACTACTTCCGGCTCCGGGCCGGTAAATGCCCTGATCCAGGGAGAAGTAGCAATTGGCTTGGGCATGACACTGACTGCGACACAGGCAATTAACAGCCGCGGCATTCCGCTGGAAATGATGTTTTTTAAGGAAGGGGCGCCCAGCATTACTACGGGGATGGCGGTTATCAAAGACAGGGAAATCATTGATATCCGCCTTTCGAAAACCACCAACCGCTTCGATACGGTTGGCTACGAAACCGATAACAGCAAAAAAGTGCTGGTCTACGAAAACGGAATTTTTTTCTGCGAGCTCAGAAATACAGCCAGCCGCGGAAGATATGTGAGCGAAACGGACAAAACCGCGACCGCCGGAAATGAATATAAACTCGATATTTACGATGAAGACGAAACGCTGGTCGCCTTTGCCAAAACATTTTTACCGAAGCATATTTCGTTTGAAATGGACACTGTTTCGAAATATATCGACGGCAAAAGGCGGTTACTGGTAACTCTGAAATTCGACGAGCCGGGCGAAAGCGAAGACTATTACCGGCTCGAACTTTACGATTCCTTTGTGATTCCCGTTATCGATTCCAACAAAGATATCGGTGTGCAGATATTTTCCATTCCGGCAACCATGAATATCGATCACAGTTGGCTTATCAAAGGAATGGGTTTTTTCAACGAAAATGATCAGTTTCACGATTGGGCTGAAAACATTTTTTACATTTTTTCAGATCGTTACCTGCAGGGCAAAAAAGCCGCTTTCGAAATCGATATGCCCTATTTTATGACCGACAGCATTCTGGGAACACTACGAACCATTATGCTGCAATCCATTTCCAAAGATTATTTTTACTACCTGCGCACGGCCATGCAGCAAAACAGCATCGGACAAAATCCTTTTAACGAACAGGTGCAGATTTATTCCAACGTGGAAAACGGAATCGGCTTTTTGGGCGGCTTCAGCTACACCACCGATTCGCTATTTCACATCAATCGGCACATTGTAGATTCGCTGCGCGTTCTCTACCCCGATATTAAAATTCCGCCTGAGCTAGAAAAATATTTTAACTCCACGGCTTCTGTCGGGAGCGGGAATCTGCAACAGCTCCGATAGCGTGGGCGCAAAATCAACAGCATCGTGTGCATTTTTCACAACCGCCGCCTTGATGCCGCTTCCATAGAAAACCATGGGAATGTGTGTCTGGTCGGTGTAGTTCACCCGCTTAAACTTGAACGCCGGCTGCCAGCCTTCGTTTAAAACATACAGGACATCGCCCGACCGCCCTGACATGTATGAGCGGTTTATCCCCGCCAGCGCCGGATTGTTACCCAAACCGTCCCGCTCAAGGACATGCGCAGGGAAAGCCGCTTTTACGCCCTCGAACTGAACGAGAAATTCAGCCACCTTGCTGCTTATCTCTTCCGGGTTGACATTGTTTTTTTCAATCAGTTTGTGGTTGAGGTAAACCTGCTGCCCCGACAAATGTTCGATCCATTTCGCCTCGCCGAAGTTGAGGTTCAAATAGGAATTGAGCAGCGCAAAAGCGCCTTCGACCATGAAATCGCCCACGGGCAGCCTGAAATCTTCTTTCATATAGCTCACAGGGTACGATGCCGACGTGTTGGCGGTGAGGAAAAAAGCGACATTGGGCTTGCCATATTTTCTTTCTGCAAAATTGATCAACTCGGCTATATCTTCGTCTAACCGCAAGTATAAATCCTGCATTTCGACCGATGCAGGCCCGAACAGGCCGTATTCATAATCCATCGACGAAAAGACAACCGTCACCAAATCGGGAATATCGTCGTTCCCCACATCTTCTTTTTCGAGTAGTTTGAGGGCAAATTCTTTCACAATCGTATTGGCAAACGGCGTAGCTTTTACCGGATTGAACGAATTTGCCGCTTTCACCAATTTGCTCAGCGCGTGGGGGAACATGTTCGAATCGTCGGCAAAGCCCTTTTCCGAGGGGTGATTGTCGGGCAGGCTTTCGGTATAATAATTTTCGGGGTGAAGAAGCGCCCAGTTGCGGCCCGAATATTTTTCGCCCTGGCTGACCATGTTGAAGTCGCGTGCCCACTCAGGAAAAGTGTTTACATAATAGGAACTCGAAATCATGCGCCCCGATTCCTGATCGAACCACCAAGCGGCGTCGGCGGCATGGCCGGCGGCAAAAATTGCCGACTGCGGATTCATAGCCACGCTGAAAATTTTGGCTTTTCCCATGGTGTGAAGTTTCAGATTGTCGGCCACGGTGTAAGCCATCAGCTTGTTTGGCGAGGCATTGCCGGTTTTTGAGTCGGCGCCCACCGTAAAAAAGTTATCGTCGGTAATGCATCCTGTCTCCACGCCTTTGGGGCGGTCGAACCAATTTTCGTCAATGATACCGTGTTCCGAAGGATAAACGCCCGAAAACAGCGTCGCCGTTCCCGACGCATAATTCTGCGTGTGAAGCGCCATTTTCACATTGGCTGCAACCACGCCATTCTGGTAGAGTTTGCGGAAGCCCTCATCACCAAACTTGCTCCAGTAGCGATCTACATAATCGGGACGCATGTTTTCGACCAAGATCCCGATTACCACTTTCGGCGGTTTCTGCGCATGATATCTGTCGTTTTGCGCACTAACAACCTGCATGTATGAAAATATCAATAAAACAACAACTATTTTCTTCATATCCGTCTTTCCATTTAATTACCTGAAACCTGACATGCCGTCTTTTATTGCCCAAGAGCGGCAAATGCCACATGCCAACATTCATATTTTCCTTATTTTGCTGCCAAAACTAACAAATCTTTTTGAATGAAAGCTTGTTGCCGTGCGGCTTTCGTTCTGCAGAACTGCAAAAAATCACCTCTCGCTTTTCCTCGGTTTCTAAAATTTCAGCGTAATGCCCAACAGAAAATGCCGCCCCGCCTGCGGAAAATAACGCAACTCATTGTAGCGTTTGCCGCCAACGGAACATGAATACCAGGTATAACCGTTCGAAACATATTTTTCGTTCAGCAGGTTGTTCAGCATAAATTGAAAATCGATGGTGCGGTTTTGCATGAATGGCAACGAGTATTTAAATTGCAGATTGTTGACTAAATAAGAAGGAATAGAACGCATTTCGTCCGAAGTGTTGTCGATATATTGTTTTCCCACGAACGATGTGTGCAACCCGATTCCAAAAGATTTCAGGCTGAAAAGAAACAGGCTGTTGGCGACCATTTCCGGCGAATAGGCGATGTCGGTAGTTCCCAGATGGTTATTTGTCGTTCCCGTCAGGTTCCAGTCGGCGTCGTAAACATCGATATCATATTCCGTGAACCTTTCGATTTTGTTGCGGCTTAAAGCCAGATTGCCTTTCCAATTCAACCAATATGTCATTTGTACTGCGGCGGCCAGTTCAACGCCCATTCTGTAACTGTCAGGGATATTGGCTGTCAGCGGCTCGCCTATTTCGCTCACTTTTCCCGTCAAAATCAGTTGGTTTTTATATTTCATATAATAGGTATTAAACTCGCCCGACAGACGGTGCGCCGTGATGCGGCAACCCAGTTCGATATTGTGCAAAGTCTCGTGCGAGGGCTTGTCGCGCGGCCCTGCGTCGGTGTAGTTGTTGCGGTTGGGTTCTCTGTTGGCCGTAGAATATGAAGCATATAAATTGCCGATGGGGTTGATTTTGTATGTCAACCCAAATTTGGGATTGAAGAATTTAAAGGTGTGTTTCTGCGTAATATCGCGCATGGCCTGTTTCACGTCGTCGTATTTATCGTCGCTGCCTTCCATTTTGTAATTAATGTAGCGATATTGTAAATCGACTGCCGCAACCAGATTACGGAGCAGTTCCACATTTGCCTTGGCATATATGTTTGCATCGTCTTTTATGCTGCTGTTTCGGTACCATTCTTTACTCATATCGAGTTTGTCGGCATTGCGCACCCATATAACTTTTCCGAAATGACCTCCGTCGTATCTGTTTACTCCGCCGCCCACCGAAGCATTGACTTTATCGACGCTGTAGTTGAGCGAAGCTATAAATCCATAGAAATGATTATCGAGCCATTTTTGACGCACCAGATCGGTTTTTGAAAGTTTCACGCCGGCTACCACCGGCGCCGTTAATCCGTATTCATGGTATTTCCGATCTCTCTTATACTCTTCGTAATAACCTTCACCGAGCGTATAGTGCAGCGTGGCATTCAGGTCTAATTTCGCATTCAGTTTCTGATTCCAATTCAGGTGATAATGCGTCTGTTGATAGTTATCGGTTTGGTTTTCATAATATTGTGTATTGCCATCGTTGTCGACAAACTCTCCAGAATCGTTGTATGTGCGGTTTGTGTCGAGCAACGACGCATCGACGCCGTTCCATGCCTGATAAGTTTTCTCTCTGCCTCCGAAAGTAGTGAATTTCAACGTCGTTTTATCACCGAAATAGCCGCCTCCAAAATAATATGACTTCATGTCCACCGACGTGCGATCTATGTATCCGTCGGAAGAGATTCCCGACAAACGCACATCGAAAACAAACCGGTTTTTGATGAGTCCCGTTCCGGCTTTCAACGTATTTTTATTGGTGTTGAACGAGCCATACGACGAGCTTATTTCGGCATAGTTTCGCGGGCTTTGCGCTTGGGTTTGCATGTTGATGCTGGCGCCAAAAGCAGCGGCTCCGTTGGTAGAAGTTCCCACACCGCGCTGCACTTGCACCGATGACAACGACGAGGCAAAATCGGGCATGTTGACGAAAAAAACGCCATGCGACTCGGCGTCGTTCACAGGGACGCCGTTCACGGTTATATTAATCCTATTGGCGTCGGCGCCGCGCACCCTGAAGCCGGTGTAACCAATGCCCGTTCCTGCATCGGAAGTAGGTATAAACGAGGGCGTTAACGACAATAAATAAGGAATATCCTGCCCCAGATTCCGTTGCGCAATCTCATCCGAATCTACATTGGAGTAGGTCACCGCCGATTTTTGCGTAGCCCGCACAGACACAACCGTAACTTCGGGAACATGCTGAATCTCCGACGAAAGCCTGATTTCGTTTTCACTTCCGGCATTGAGGGTTTGCCGGATTTTCTCGTAGCCAACATAAGAAACCTCGGCAACATAGTGTGTTTTTTTCATGTCGCCAAACGAAAAATATCCGGTTTTGTCGGTGGTTTTTCCGGTTTTCGGATTCAGGATGAACACAGATGCACCCTGCAATGGCTGTCCGTTTTCGTCTAAAACTTTGCCGTTGATGTTGTATTGCCCATATAAAGGGGCAACAACCAGCAGCATAAAAGCTGCAATAAAAATCCTTCTCATAGCAAATTAACTTTTAAATAATTTGATTTTGAGAGCCTGAAAATACGGAAGATTGTTACTTATTCCCTTCGCGGCATTACCCGCACAGGTTCAAAGGGTATGATCTCAGCCCGCGTTTAATTTCCGCATAGCGGAAAAAGGCACCCCATAAAATTGTAATATCGGGGCGAATATACATATGTTTAGGGTCTGAACGAATTTTATTGCGGCATCAGAATGCAAATAATTTCGAATTCTTAAAATTGAACTAACAGTAGAATGTTGCATATTTTTCGGCTATGCGATGCGACAATTCCTTTTTCTTTATACATTTGCAACGTGCAGGGAGCAGATAAAATGCGGGAGTAGCTCAGTGGTAGAGCGTCAGCTTCCCAAGCTGAAAGTCGCGGGTTCGACCCCCGTTTCCCGCTCAAAAACAGAGAGCTGCGATGAATATCGCAGCTCTCTGTTTTTGAGCGGGAAACGTTAAACCCGAACATCGGTAGTAAAACGGTTCGCTTATGGTTATTAACTGTTCAAGCCTTGCGGTTTGGCAATAACATTGCGGATAATCATAAAAATACAATTATTCGCATAACAAACACTTAACACAAATCTATTGGGCGCTAAGATCGGGGTCGTCAGGAATAATTTCACCCACCACCTGAATTATCGCTTTGGGATTGTTGGTTGCATTTGAGGTAATGCTTATCACCCTGCCTATCTTCGAAACCCGCGGCATTACAGTAAACTCGGCCTTAACCGTAAAGGTTTTTCCCGGACGAATTGGCTCGGTGGGAGATTCCGTAATTTTTGTTCCGCAACATCCCTGTACTTTTTCCACAATCAGAGCTTCCTTACCGCTATTCTTAATTTTAAATTCGATTTTCCCTAAATCATCGGTAACCTTACTCACTTTGACTGCACCCAACCTGATAGTATCGGGCACCTCGATAATGATTTCTTTGTCATTTGGCTTTTTCTGTTCCTGAGCATCAAGTTTGGGAACAAAAGATGTGGTAAACACTACCATTAAAGTAAAAATTAATGCTTTCATAATTTCATGTTTTTAGTTGATGCAAAATTAAACGCAAAAAGAATCCCGCAATACATACAAATTGTCATTAACAGTAAATTAACATTATGTGTGCAAATAAATTACGAAGCGCGGAACATGTCAGCCGAAAATTAAATCGCTGCTTTTTTTCTGACAAAAAACCTGCGGCTTACATTTGCCCGCCGGCAGCAACAGGAAACAGTTATTCGTTTTTAAACTGAATATAAACCGATAAGGTTTCGGGAAAGCATTAACACGATTTTAACTTTTGCAGGATATGCAAATCGGGTTGGAAAAACAAGTTTCCATCCAACTTGCAAAATACGTGCGTAATCGTTACCTTTGCGCATCATTTTCGAACAGGCAGATTGTTATCGCAAAGTGTGAATTTTTCGGTTAAAATTTGATGTTTCTAATTTGAGTTTATATCTCGGGGCTGACCGGTTTTGACAGCGGGCAGAAGAGGTATGTAAGCATGTCGGGTGTTGATCGCAGGCCCGTTATCCACGGCGTTCAAATTATAACTGGCGAAAATAATTACGCTCTCGCAGCCTAATCGAAGTTTAGTAGATTAAGCTTATTCCCGTACAAGGTATGGGAACGGGACGTCACTCCGGAGGTCACGCCTTCAACCATCCGGGTTCAGTGGCGCAGCAATTGAAGGATAGTTCGGTACGGCCTCGCGTGCCGGATGAGATTCAGAGGATAAGGTGTAAGTTGGTAGCTCCGGTCTTGCTTGCTCACGAAAATTAAAACGGAGATAAACATGTAGAAAGCTTGCAACTTCCTCGTTTGGACGCGGGTTCGACTCCCGCCAGCTCCACAAGCGCAGATTTTTAATGAATCTGACAGGAACGCTAAAAAGCCTGTAATTGAATGTTTTATTTGATTACAGGCTTTTTCTATGCTGTTTTATATCATTTGGAATAATCTGTCCACCCACGACATCCACATCCGCAAGCTGCGCACCTGTTTTGCCGAAGATACCTCCATGGAAATTGTCACGCTGAACGGACGCGGCTACTTTTTCCTCCAGAAGTAACTATTTCCTCAGAATCACCACGGTAGCGCCGTAGCCATATTCGTGGAACGAGGCGTCCTGAAAATCGTATTTTTTGTAGACGTTGGAAAGTTCGCGGCGCAACTCGTTTTTCAAAGTCCCCTGCCCCACGCCGTGAATGAAGACAATGCGCTTCGTCTGTCCGACGATGGCGGCTTCCATCTCTGCACGGAATCGCTGCATCTGAATCTCCAGAATATCTTTGGGCTCAAGGCCGGCCGTCGATTCCACCAACTCATGAATATGCAGGTCAACCTCCCTGGGTTGTCCGGCAGGCAGCGTTTTCTTAATACGCGGCCTTTTCCGGTCGCCGCTGTTTTCTTCGATCTCCTGCGCGCTGAAATCGTGCTGTTTCAGCTTTTCCAATTCAAGCGACAAATCATTATCCTTCAACTCTATAAGCATTGCCCGTGTTTCGAAATAGGCGCTCCCCTGATAAAGCGATTCTTTGTAAAATTTCACAGGATTCACTTTTATTGTTTTCGAAAATGAATTTTCCAATTCCACAGTTTGGGATTGATAGGGAAGAATTTGTATCCCGAAATCGGGAAAATGGCTCAAATCTTCGTGCGAAAAACCCCAGAGCGGCTGCCGCGAATAGGGCGCCAGTCGGCTCGATTTTTCGGAATGATAAACGCCCTCAATGAGACGCGAAAAATGATACAGCAAGACATTGGGACTGTCGTTTACCAACCAGATTTTTATTTCGCCTGAAAGCGGCAATGTAGGTACTCGCGGCACAAAAGCCAGAAACCATGCCGGACTTTTCGATGACGGGTTGCCCGCCGACGAAGCAAACAACGACAGCGACTCTTTTTTCGGTTTACGCTGTTCTTCAACCTCCACCTTCCCGTGAACAACTATAACTTCTTCTGTTTCAATATTATTTCGCTCGTCTTTAACCAGCTCGGTGACTAAACAGGGAACTTCGAAGCCCTGTTCGTCTTCCACATTCACCACTTTGGGGCTTACATACCCTGTCACCGTTCCGCCGCCGACAGCATTGAGGAATTTTACTTTATCGCCTACTTTAAACATTCTTCGTAATTTTTTTTGCAAAGGTACGACAGCAAGACGAACCATCGGTTTCGTAACGAAAATTTTTTTACTCTTTTTGCCTTGTTTTATAATGTGGAAATTATGGGATAGTGATGTTTCGCTTCAATTTTTCAGTTATTATTATTTATTGATCGCAAAACAAAGAGGATTCAATACTTTTGCGAAATGAAAATATTGTGTGCAATGCAGCGAGCGTGGTAGCCGACAATCTCGTGACAATGCCCACAACTTCAAAAAATGAAATTAAAAGTTTGTATTTGATGATAAAAATATTCTCAGATAAATTATTTTTAAATGTTTCCGCCCGTGAAAAATATTTCCGCAATCCGCATAAACGACTACGATTACGATTTGCCTTGTGAAAAAATTGCTTTGTATCCGCTCGATAAGCGCGACAGTTCCAAGCTGCTGGTTTGGCGCGACGGAGAAATGGAAGAATCGGGATTTTCCGAAATCGGCGATTTTATTCCTGACAATTCCCTGCTCGTATTCAACAATACGCGGGTGATTCATGCGCGGCTCTTTTTCAGGCGCGAAACGGGCGCACACATCGAGATTTTCTGCCTCGAACCGCACGAACCCGCCGATTACCAACTCTCTTTCCAAAAAAGCGGTAGCGTGGTTTGGAAGTGTCTGGTCGGGAATGCAAAAAAATGGAAAAGCGGCGATTTGCAACTCCAAACCTGCATAAACGGCGAAACCGTGATTTGCAAAGCACAAATGCTCGAACGCACCAACAATGCTTTTCTGATTCGCTTCTCGTGGGGCGGGGAATTCACTTTTGCCGATGTTGTGGAAGCCGCCGGGCAAATTCCCATTCCGCCCTACCTGAATCGCGACGCCAACAGCAGCGACAACGACCGCTATCAAACGGTCTATGCAAAAATAAACGGTTCGGTGGCGGCGCCCACAGCCGGCTTGCATTTTACCGAAGAGATTTTTGAAAAACTACGTAAGAAAAAGGTCGCCTTTTCGGAACTGACGCTCCACGTGGGCGCCGGAACTTTTCAACCTGTGAAAACCGAAAATGTGGCCGACCATCAAATGCACACCGAAACAGTAGTCGTTAGTCGAGAATTTCTCGGCCAGCTCAAAGGCCAATGTAAGGTGATTGCCGTGGGAACAACATCGGTGCGCTCTATAGAAAGCCTGTATTGGTTAGGGTTGAAAATCAATAACTTATCAGCATCGGAAACTTTGCATGTAGGGCAATGGGAAGCCTATGAGCCGCAAAGCGAGATTGAAAAAAACCGCTCACTCGCAAACATCGAAAGATGGCTCGAAAGCAACAAATTACAACAGATATCTTTTTCAACATCCATCATCGTCGCGCCGGGGTACAGGTTCCGCATAATCGACGGAATGATTACCAACTTTCATCAACCCAAAAGTACGCTACTACTGCTGGTAAGCGCTTTCATAGGCAACGACTGGAAAAAAGCATACGAGTATGCATTGAAAAACGATTTTCGTTTTCTCAGTTATGGCGACAGCAATATTTATCTGAAAACACGATAAGGGTTTTGCTGGCGAGCCAAAACCTCCTGCCGCTTTCCCTCGCGGAGCCCCAATAAAAAAGAGCTAAGCGATTTGCCTAACTCTTTTATTTTCAATAGTCGGGGCGACTGGATTTGAACCAGCGACCCCACGCCCCCCAGACGTGTGCGCTACCAGGCTGCGCTACGCCCCGATTTTGCGATTGCAAATGTAGTATTAGAATCTGTTTCGCCAAAATTTTTCTCTCGAATTTATATTTATGCCGCCATTATTAAATTTAAGGGGTCGTTATACTGCGGCGAATCGTTGCGGTCAACCGTCATGCTTTTTATCCCCTCCCCTGTTATTAAGGCGTTTCCCGTTCTGTTTTAAACTTTTTTATCTCGATTCGAATTTATCTAACATTGCGCAAGATGAAAATCCATTCAGGATTTATACTTTTGCATTCACTAAAAAATTAAAAAAATGTTTGAGCCATTAAAAATGAATAAAAATCAGGGCGTCCAACCTGAAGTTGTTGAAACTGAAAAAGTAAACTGTTTGATAATCGGTTCGGGCCCTGCGGGTTTCACGGCGGCCATTTATGCTTCCCGTGCCAACCTGAAACCTGTTTTATATGAAGGTTTGCAGCCGGGCGGGCAGCTCACTATCACCACCGAAGTCGAAAATTTCCCCGGCTATCCCGAAGGGGTGACAGGGCCTGTTTTGATGGATGATATGCGTGCGCAGGCGCTCCGTTTGGGCGCCGATGTGCGTTGGGGTATTGCCACACAAGTCGATTTTTCGGGCGAGACGCACAAGGTTTGGATCGACGACACGAAAATTATTGAAGCCGAAACCGTGATTATTGCCACTGGTGCTTCGGCAAAATATCTGGGCCTCCCCGACGAAAAAAAATATGCTGGCGGCGGCGTCTCGGCATGCGCCACGTGCGACGGTTTTTTCTACCGTGGGAAAGATGTAGCCGTGGTGGGAGGCGGCGACACAGCCTGCGAAGAAGCCGTTTATCTAGCAGGGCTGGCGCGTAAAGTATATATAATTGTGCGACGCCATGAGTTCCGCGCCTCAAAGGTGATGGCTGCCCGCGTGGCAAAAACAGAAAATATAGAAGTCTTGTGGAAACACCAGACAAAAGGCTTATATGGCGAAAACGGCCTCGTAGAAGGCGCTATTTTATATAAAAACAAGGGCGAAGCTGACGAACAGGAAGTGGACATCAAAATCGACGGATTTTTCCTGGCAATCGGGCATAACCCCAATTCGGAAATTTTCGCGCCATTTATACAGCGCGACGAAACAGGGTATATAAAAACCATTCCCGGAAGTGCAAAAACAAATATCGCCGGCGTATTTGCCTGCGGCGATGTTCAAGATCCGGTTTATCGTCAGGCGATTACGGCTGGCGCCTCGGGGTGTATGGCTGCCATCCATGCGGGAAAAAATTTATCGCCCAAAAAAAACAAATAGGGTTTTGATTTATTTGAAAAAAAACCCTACCCGGCGGATCTTTTTTTCAACGGCGGAGC
>WRIQ01000014.1 GCA_009782655.1 Prolixibacteraceae bacterium | reverse complement strand
CAAATCGAAGTAGTTGTCGGAGAAAAACCCATCCTCATCGCCAATCTCCAAATACACATTTTTAGCCAACTTGTCGCTGAAAAGCGAGATTTCGAATCCGCCTTTTGCTGCCAATGTTTTCACCTGAACATCAGGTCTGGGCAACTGCAATTCTTTGAATGGTCTGAAAAACAAACTGTTTTCAGAAACAGCTTGATTATTCACTTTGAATTCGGCGATCAGGAAAACGTTGCTCTTCTGCAATGATCCGATAAACCGATTGACAGGCTCGGAGAAAAGCGCAACGCTGGCATTGGCTTTCGCCGTGACCGTTTCCCTGTGTTTTTTCAGTTCCTTGCCTTCAAAATCGACAAGTGTGAGTATCATTTCGCCATTGATATCTTCCAATTTATCGTTGATGATGGCCACTCTCAAGTCGTTTTCCAATATGTAAGGGGAGATTAAAATCGGCTCAAATCCTTTCTTTACATAATATTGAAGCGCTTTCCACCTTTGGTAGTAATCGGTTGAACTCCATGAAGCTACCGGCCACACGTCGTTGAGCTGCCAGTAGAGGCTGCCCATGCAGAAAGGCGTGGCGCGGCGATGTCCTTCGAGCCCGAATTTAATTCCTTCGGCCTGCAAAACATGATTCACATACAAAAACGATTCGAAATCTTTGGGGCGGCGATATTCCTTCAGCATATAATATTCTATGGTTTCGTTGCCGATGGAAGAACGCTGGTGCGATTTCATAACTTCAGAGTTGATGTTGTAATCTTCGGGGAACGCATATTTGCGCACGGTGCGAATATCGGGGAACGATTGGAAGCCATATTCGCTCATAAAACGCGGAATATAAGTGGCGTAGGTCTCGAAAGACTCTTTGCCCCACCAAACGCCCCAATAGTGTTCGTCGCCATTGACAAGGTCGGGAACAATACCGGTTCCCGATGAAGGGCTCGATGCCACGTAACCTCGCTGCGGATCATATTTTTCAACCACCTCGGGAAGGAGTTTGTGGAAAAGGTCTTCGTAATATTTCCAAATTAAGGCTGCATTTTGGGGATTTTTCTGTTCTTCGGCGTGTTTCCAGCCCCAGTTGTACCAAGCAATCAGGTTTTCGTTGTTGCCGCACCAAAGTGCAATACACGGATGATTGCGGAGCCTTTTCACATTGTCGATTGCTTCCTGACGCACATTGTCGAGAAACGCTTTGTCGCCGGGAAACATGGCGCAACTGAACATAAAATCCTGCCACACAAGAATTCCTGCTTCGTCGCAAAGGTTGTAAAAAATGTCGTTTTCGTAGACGCCACCGCCCCAGACGCGAATCATATTCATGTTAGAAATTTTCGTGGTGTTGACGACATTCCGGTAATTTTCGTCGGTAACGCGCGGCAGAAACATATCGTTGGGAATGTAGTTTACGCCTTTCATAAACACCGACACATCGTTGAGTTTGAACAGGAAAGAGGTTCCGTCGGCATCTTTTTCGCGCACAAATTCCAGTTTGCGGATTCCAATGCGATGATTCCGGCTTACCGACAGAGCGCCGATATTAAGTTTTGTGGTTATGTCGTACATATTGGGTTCGCCCAACCCGTTTGTCCACCAGAGGCGCGGATTGTTGATTTCAAAATCGACGGAAATGAGATTCATTCCCTGTTCCAGTTCTATTTTTTTGTCGGCCAATTTTACGCCTTCGCTTTCGATGCTGATGGCGCCGCTATTTTTTATGTGCGCATCAATTTCAAAAACAGCGGTAAGTTTGGCCTTGTCGGCAGAAACTTCATTTTGAATGATCTGTACATCTTCAATTTTTGCGTTGTCCCACGCTTTGATATAGGCAGGGCGCCAAATACCGCTGGTAACAATCCGCGGTCCCCAGTCCCAGCCGAAATGATAACCTGCTTTGCGCATGTAGATACTCACTTTTTTCTTGCCTGCAACCTGCCCGATTTCGGCCAAATCGTTATCCGAAACAGGAATCTCAAATCCCTGTGCGTCGTATTTTTTTATGCCTTCGTTGATGGGCGAAAGAAATTCAATGCGCAATTCATTTTTGCCTTCTTTCAAAAAAGGTTTGATGTCGGCGACCCATTCGCGGAACATATTGTTGGTTTCCATAATGTGGCGCCCATTGAGGAAAATATTCGCATATGTGTCTAAACCTTTGAAATCGAAAATTATGCGATCGTGGACGAGCAGGCTTTTGTCCACCTGAAAAGTAGTTTCGTACTCCCAGTTCACTTTATCGATCCACTGAACATCGCGCTCGTTGAGCCGAAAAAAGGGGTCTTCGATAATGCCGTTTGCCATCAAATCGGTATGCACGGTTCCGGGAACAACCGCATCCATCCATTGAGTTTCTCCTACTTGCCTGAAACGCCATCCTTCGTTCAATTCAATGATTGTCGTTGTGTTATGATCGTCAGGATTGCAAGAGATTAAAAAGGTAACCGTCGATATTAGCGCTATAATTACAGCTAACCTCATACTCCCAATGTATTTATTAAGATAATTATACCAGCTTATAAATATAAAGCAAACTATAAAAAAAGATTCGAAAAGCGGGAAAAAGCAACGGATAAGATAAATATACTATAAAAGAACGCCAAAAAATTAGGAACATTTGCCTAATTTTTTGGCAATTCATTTTTTTCTACAAACCTGTACTTGTTTTTATTTCTTTTTGAACAAAGAAATAATCCACAGCAAAATTATTGCACCGATTACAGCTGCAATAAAACCGCCAAAACTACCGAGCATAGAAATGCCCAACTTCCCAAACAGCCAACCACCTAAAAAACCGCCAACAATACCTACTATGGCATTAATTACAAAGCCAAAGCCTTTCCCTTTCAAGATAATTCCTGCTAACCAACCGGCTACTGCGCCGATAAGAATAAAAATGATAAAACTCCACCACATAATAAAAAAGTTAAATGGTTAATAATATTAGAAATTTTTAAAAAGTATGATGTTCTCAATATGTTGATATATAATATGTTACCCTTCCAAATTCTGTTTTCAATCCCAATCGTGTACAAGATATAAACACATAACATTGCAATTTGTTCGAAAGAGTATCGGCAAACAATGTTATTTTTGTTTTTTTATATGAACACATTTTTTAGGATAGAATGAAAATATTGGTTACCGGTAGCGCCGGGTTTGTCGGCTTTCACCTTACGGAAAAGCTGCTTGAGCTTGGTTACCAAGTGGTTGGAATCGACAACATCAACGATTATTACAATCCTGCGTTGAAATATGCGCGGCTTGCTGAATCCGGCATCGAACGGCAGGTTGGCGGCTCGGGCGAAATGGTGCAAAGCGAAAAATATGCTGGTTACAAGTTTAAAAAGGCCGCCCTTGAAGATGAGCAGGTTATTTTTCATTTATTCGAATCGGAGCAGTTCGATGTGGTATGCAATCTGGCGGCGCAGGCGGGTGTGCGCTACAGCCTCGAAAACCCGAAGGCATACGTCAGCAGCAATATAAAAGGTTTTCTGAATATTTTGGAAGCGTGCCGCCGCCATCCGGTCAATCATTTGCTGTATGCCAGCTCGTCAAGCGTTTACGGCAATAGCGTCCAAATGCCGTTGTCGACGAGCCAGCGCACCGATGCGCCCGTGAGCCTCTATGCGGCCACAAAAAAGAGCAACGAACTGATGGCATACACATATGCGCACCTGTTCGGCATTCAATCCACGGGACTTCGTTTTTTCACGGTTTATGGCCCGTGGGGGCGCCCCGATATGGCTTACTTTTCCTTCGCCAAAAACATCGTGAGCGGCAAACCGATTAAGGTTTTCAACAATGGCGATTTATACCGCGATTTCACTTATATCGACGACATTGTGGAAGGCATTGTGCGGATTCTGAAAAAACCGTCGTTAAACGAATCGCCGCCAACAAAAGTATATAACATCGGAAATTCGTCGCCGGTGAGCCTGATGTATTTTATTGAAACATTGGAAAAAGCCCTCGGCAAAAAAGCCCTCAAAGAGTTTTATCCCATGCAGCCCGGCGATGTGTATAAAACTTTTGCCGATGTTTCCGATTTGGAAAACGAAGTGGGTTATCATCCCTTCACGTCCATCGAAACCGGCTTAAACCGATTTGCCGAATGGTTTCTGAAAGAAGGAGTTGGATTTTAAAAATCAAAATTGTATGGGGCTGAAAATAGTAGAACAACTTTCCTAAATAAACTCAAACGCCCGGCATCCCACTATTTTGAACGGCAAGGAAAGATGTGTGTAATACAACAGAAACCGGAAATTAAGATAGCAACTCCAGACCCTCTTCCAACCGATACTCGTTAACCTGCTTCCCATTTTGACTCAGCGCGGCGATGAATCCCTGATTGAGCATTCTGCCCGCCATGAGCGGAAATTCGAGCAGCGCGGGATAATTTGATTTGTCACTCGGTTTTTCGAAAAAGCGCTTACAACTCGCAATATTCATTGACAGATATATGCGGCAGGCCATGGGACGCGCAGCATACGCCATGCAAGCGTTGTCGCGGAGCAACGGACATGCCGATTTATAATTGAGCATCTCCTTATCGGGCAAAGCGCTGACGACTGTATTCTTTGCCGCCGCTTTTTCGAAAATTTCAGCAACGCGCACTTGGGAGAAAGATTCTCGCAGAAAATCAATCAGATAACCGATTTCTATATCGTTGGCAAAAACAGGTTGGTGGCAGCACCATGCGCACCCTTTGGAGCAATCTGTTTTTACGTCGGTTTGCAGGGCGCGTTTCAACAAAGCATCAATAAGTCGATCTATGGAATCGTATAATTCGTGCATACCGATAAATACGGATTCAGGCGTTGCACCTTTGGCAATTGTTTCCAAGCCCAGCCTGTAACCGTCGGTATAAAAAATCTCTTCGTTCAGCATTTTGCCTCCAATGATTTATCTGACTGCAAATTTAGCACGATTTTCAGCCTTTACAACGTTATCGGTACGCCGTTGTAGAAATCGATGATTTTGGTGCAGAAAATGTAGTTGTATTTGGCTTGTACCCATTGCGATTGCGTTGTTACCAGATTGTTTTTTATCTGATTGTATTCTACGGATGTAATCGTCCCGACGTTGAATTTCTCTTCGGCGTAACGGAAAGCCTCTTCGGACGCGAGTACCGCTTTCTCGCTGGAAATGTAGCGTTTCAGTGCGGCAATGGCATTGCTGTATGCCTGTTCCACATCTTTTTGGAGGGTATTGCGGGCGCTGGCTAAGCGATATTCATAGTCCTGAATTTGCAGTTCGGCATTCTGGATGGATGTGCGCACCTGAAACTTATTGAAAATTGGGATGTTCACATTCAGGCCGAAGCCGTAGCGCTGGTTGTTTCTCAACTGGCTGCCCAGCGGTATGGTTCTATAGCTGCCGGAACTCTCCACCAGTTGCGTGTAATTATCGTTGTAGTTGTTGTAATAACTTCCGCCGAGGCTGATGCTTGGCAGGCGCGAACCTTTGGCCTGCTCGAGTTGGCTTTGGGCGCTTTCGATGCGCAGTTGCGACGCCTGAATTTCGGGGCGCGTTTGCAGTGCATTTGCGAAAATATGCCCGGCGTCGTTTTGAATGGCGCCCGCCTTCAATTGCGATATTTCCGGTCGCAGTACTTTAAAAGAGAGTCCCAGCGGCAGCTCAAGCAGTTGGTACAAATTCAGATAAACCAGTTGAACGTTATTTTCCCGATTGGTCACTGCCAGTTCTTCGCGGGCGAGTTGCGCCTCTGGTTCGTAAATGTCGCCACGCGGCAACTTTCCTGCGTCTATCATCTTGCGGGTGCGGGCGATTTGCTGTTTCGTGATTTCGGTTTGATTCTCGTCAATGGCCAGCAGCTCTTCGGCAAAAAGAATTTCGAGATACAGAGCCGTAATGGAAAGCACCAACTCGTCTTTCGCCTTTTGCAAATCAAGCGTTGAAGCCTGTAAATCGAATTCACGCTGCTTGATAGTGTTTTGCAGCACTAATCCGTTCCATAGGGTTACGTCGGCGCTCAGGCCTCCCGAAACACCAATCGAGTTAGTATTTTCGTAGGTATTTTGATAAGAGAGCGAACGGCCGAAACTGTAATTGTTTCCCAACTGCCCGTTGAGATTGGGCAACCGGTTGTGTTTTGCCTGCTGGTGCAGGCTTTCCTGATATTGCACAGCAACCTCCTGCTGTTTCACCTGAATATTGTTTTCGAGGGCATAATCAACACACTGCTGCAACGACCATGTTTCCTGTGTCTGCGCGGTGAACGCTGAAACGCAAAGAAAGGCAAAGACTAATGTTAGAGTTCTCATTTTAAATCTGTTTTTGTTGGCTTAAGAGTTAGTCGTTTTTTTAGCTTGTTTCGGGTCTTTTTTTTCAGCTTTCAGCTTGTCGTTCATGGAGATTCCGTCGGTGATTTCGATGTTGATGCCGTCCGACAGGCCGGTTTTTACGAAACGTTTCTCAAAAACCTGATCGGCAGTTTGAATTTCCACGTAGGCTGAATCGTTGCTGAAATGCAACAATCCTTCGGGAATTGAGAGTACGCTGTCTCGGCGGTCAAGGACGATGTTGGCGTTTGCGCTGTATCCTGAACGCATAAACTGATCGTCCTGCAACATAACGTCGGCTTTGATTTCGAACTGGATAGCGCCGTTTTCATTCACCCCTTTGGGCGAAATATATTTCAGTACGGCAACGAAATTCTGTTCATCGATGGCGCCGATGGTGAGGTCAATGTTCATACCTTCTTTTATTTTGCCCACTTCGGTTTCGTCAACTTTCCCATTGAAAATCATGTCGTTCATGTCGGCGACGATGGCGATGGTTGTTCCGGCGTTGAACGTGTTGGCCTGAATTACCGAAAAACCCTCTTTCACGGGAACGTCGAGAACCATGCCGTCGATGGTAGAGCGAATCAGCGTGTTGGTGGTTGCCGCCGACGTTTTGGTCACTCCTTTTTTAATGAGTTCCAGGTTGTTTTCGGCCGCTTCGAGTTCTTCGCGTGCCGAGAGAAAGGCCAGCCTCGATTTTTGATAATCTTCGCTTGAAACCACCTCTTTTTCGAAGAGAATCGTTTGCCGCTCGAAATCAATTTTCGAATCGTCGTAGTTGAGCTTTGCGCGATTCAGCCTCGATTCGGCGCTGTTAAGGTTTACCATGTCGGGGATGATGTTGACGCGCGCCAGAATTGTTCCTTTCTTAACCATCGTTCCGGCTTCGATAAAAAGCTCTTCGATGATGCCTGAAACCTGCGGCTTAATTTCAATTTCTTTGCGTGGCTCAACAGAACCCGTTGCCACTGTTTTTTTGATGATGGTATTCACAGCCGGCGATTGCACTTCATAAATTTCAGGAACAGGCCTCGATTTTTTATACAAAAAGAAGAGCGTTCCCACAAAGATGACGGCTAAAACCGACAATCCGAATATTTTAAAAAATTTCTTCATAGTGATATTTTATTAATTCAATGATTTCAAGTTTTAATCTAACAGGTTGCGTTATTCGCGCTCCCAATAAGAACTGTCTCAAATATTAATTGTCAATTTTCCATATATCCATCTATTCCTCCCTCAGCGCCTCAATCGGCTTTATGCTTAATGCACGTTTTGCGGGAATCGAGCCGGCGAACAAACCTGCCAAAACCAACACGGTCAGCGCCGCCAGTGCAATTTTTATATCCACGCTTGGATTTTGAAAAAACACGTTGTCGCCCTGCGGCCGCATTTGCATCGCTTTGTTTGTCAGCTCCAGCAGAGCAATGCCCGCCACCAGCCCCAGGTATCCGGCCAACGTTGTGAGGGTGACACTTTCGAGCATGATTTGCGAAATGATGGTGCGCGGTCTGGCTCCGATGGCGCGTTGTATCCCTATTTCTTTGGTGCGTTCGCGGACAATCACCAGCATGATGTTGCTCACCCCGATTACGCCAGCCAGCAAAGTGCCGATGCCCACAATCCACGTCAGAATGTTGATGCCGACGAACAAACCGTTTATCTGCTGGAATTGCTGCTCAATGTTGATACCCGAAATGGCCTGCACGTCGGTGGGAGAGATGGCATGGCGCGATTTGATCAGCAGTTTTATTTTTTCTTCCAAATCCGAAATTTTAACGCCTTTGTGTGCCGTGAAAGCCAGCAGGTGAACGCTGTTGCCCATGTTGTAGGCTTGTTGCATGGTGGTAAACGGAATGAATACCGATTCTTCGGTTCGCCCGTTTACGTATACGCGGGTTTCGGGACGCAGCACGCCGATAATCTGGTAATAAACGCCCGAAATTTTCAGATATTCGCCAACCGGTTCTTCATCGTTGTCGAACATGGTTTCATATACTTTCTCGCCGATGACGCAGACTTTCCTTTTGTCGCGTATGTCGATATCGTTGAGCCACCGCCCGAAAATCAAGGTTGCCGGATCGATTTTCAGGTAATCGGGATAATCGCCTTTCACATTATAGGTTTCGCTTTTTAGTCCGCGTACAATATTGGAAGTACCCCGCGAGGAGGCAAAATTGCGTGGCGTCAAAAGGTCGATTTCGGGAAGGTTGGCGCGTAAATATTTAACATCTTCAGAATCCATTTCCCAATACCGGCCACGCTTGAAACCCTTGTAAGGCTCGCTGGTGCGTTCCGTCCAGAGGAAAGCGGAGTTGGACGCAAAAGCGGCAACACCTTCGTAAATGCCGTTTTTCATTCCGTTGCCCGCTCCCGCCATCACAATCAACATGAATATGCCCCAAAAAACGCCAAATGCTGTCAGCAAACTTCGCATCTTATTCTTGGACAGCGTACTCCATATTTCGTTCCAACGGTCTATGTCAAACATTTTTATTCGTTTTTGTAATTTAACTTTGCAATCAACGAGTTGTGAGAGATAAAAAACTCATCGCGCGTCGTTCATCCATTCATTATTCATCACTCTTTTTTACTTTTTCAATTTTCTCATCATTATTCATTTTTCAACGCTTCCACGGGTTTCACATTGGCTGCGCGGCGAGCGGGTATGTAACCGGCGATGGCGCCCGAAACTACCAAAATCACCGTTGCCGCAACGGCTGTTCCGAAATCGACGGTGGGATGCTTGAAGAACAGTTGGTCGCCGCCGCCGTCTGCCATATAATCCAGCGCCGTGTTGAGCAGTTCCATAATGCCCACACCCAATACCAAGCCTATGTAGCCTGCAATGGTGGTGATAAAAATCGATTCGAGGAGCACCAACCCGACAACCGAACGCGGCGAAGCGCCCAATGCTTTGCGTATTCCCAATTCGCGTGTGCGCTCTTTCACCAGAATGAGCATGATGTTGCTCACCCCCACAATGCCCGCAATGAGCGTTCCGATGCCGATTATCCACACAAACATTTTGATGGCCTGAAAAATTTTCATGGTTCGCAGATAGTCGGCCAACATGCTGTATGAACCCATGGCGCGTCGGTCGGCCGGATCGAAATTGTGCCTTTGCGCCATTTGTTCTCTGATGCCGTCGCTAATTCTATCGGCCTCTTTGTCGGTGGTCACCAGGTCGGTAGTAAGCACAAAATTGTGGACGCGGTCGCCGCCGCCGTAAATCTTTTGCGCTGTTGTGAAAGGCATGTAAACGTAGCGGTTGTCCTGCGAGCGCGGATCGTGGAAAATGCCGACAACTACAAACGGAACCGTGCCGATGTTGACATACTTTCCCAGCGGGTCTTCGTCCTTGAAAAGCGCTTTGCGGATGTCGCTGCCAATCACAATCGATTTGCGGAAATCCCTGATGTCCATTTCGTTTATAAACCGTCCCGATGTTATTTGTATTTTATCCATGTCTTTCAGCGCAGGATAGCAAGCGCTGGTTGAGAATGAGCCGTATTCTTTCCCGTAAGAAAAAACCATGTTGCCCGGAAGGTAAAAGCGCGCCGACACCTGATCTACGCCACTGGCCTTATCGAGCAGAAAATCGTAATCGTCGTTGCGGAAGCGTATTTGGCGGCCGTCGCTCAAGCCCCTGTACGGAATGGAAGTTTGCCCCGACCATAACCACATAATGTTTTCGGCGCTGTCGGAAAATTGGTCTTTGACGCCATTCTGCAATCCGTTGCCGGAGCCTAAAAGCACCATAAGCATGAAAATGCCCCATGCAACCGAGAATCCCGTTAGAAAAGTGCGGAGTTTGTTTTTCCGAATGGTGCTGAATATTTCCTGCCAGATATCGATGTCGAACATGATGAGAGCCTGATTTTATTCCGATAAAACTTTTTCGCGATAGTGTTTCAGGTCGCCGTTTTTGATAATCTCTTCGATGATGCCGTCTTTGAGGCGGATAATTTTTTTTGTCATCGAGGCGATGTCGTGTTCGTGTGTGACAATGATAACGGTGATTCCCTGGTTGTTAACTTCTTTCAGAATGTCCATCACTTCCATTGAGGTGGTAGTGTCGAGGGCGCCTGTGGGTTCGTCGGCCAAGATTACTTTCGGATTGGAAATGAGTGCGCGCGCAATGGCAACACGTTGTTTTTGTCCGCCCGACAGTTCGTTGGGCAGATGGTCGGCCCACTCTTTCAATCCCATGCGGTCGAGATATTCGAGGGCAATTTGGTTGCGTTTGCGGCGGCTTATATCCTGATAATAAAGCGGTAAAGCCACATTTTCTTTGGCGTTTTTAAAAGAAATCAGATTGAACGACTGGAACACAAACCCGATAAATTCATTGCGCATAGCCGCGGCTTTGGTTTCGTTCAAGTTTTTGATATACCGTCCGTTGAGATGATATTTCCCTTCGTTGTAATCGTCCAGAATACCCAGTATGTTGAGCAGCGTTGATTTTCCCGAACCCGACGATCCCATTATGGAAACAAATTCGCCCTCTTTGATTTCGAGGTCAATGCCCTTAAGAACGTGTAATGAGTTGGCTCCCGTTACATAAGATTTGTGTATATTTTCAAGAACAATCATAAAACTGGTTGCTTATTGTTGAAAAGAGGTGTAAACATCAGATATCCTGATGGAAAATAGTTCTACTTACCGATAGAATGCCAAAATTTATCCGTGAATGAATATATTTCAGGGGCGGAATGAAAAGAACAATTTCGAAATTATTGGAATAAGACGCAATAAAGCGAAATATGTTACAACGGAACGAAAATTCCTGATTCCTGAATTTGCGGATTTTTTCGGGATTGAAGAATTTTAGGGGGTTGCGGAATGGCGATTTTGAGATGAGTTATTATTGATGTAACCAGAAAATAATCAACTGATTATGAATGTTATATATAAATATTCAATCATTAGGGGCTAAGCGAATTACAAGTGCATGGTAATAACTTTCGAAATGTCACTTCCTGAACTCGTCAGTTACCTGTGCAAACATGCTGGAAATCTTGTTTATTATCCGGTTTAATTGTTATTCCATAACGATATATGCAGGCCATGATATTTGGTTGGGCAGGTCAAATGTTTCGTCGTAGGGCTGCGTTCCCTGACCATTATTATATAAGGCCACACGTTTTGTTCCGGTTGCGGTGCTGCCGCCTGTGCCGTTGATTACGTTTTGTATATTACCCGGACCGCTGAATCGCGTGATACACATTTTTTCAATGTTGATTTTGGGGGCATTGGGCGCTTCAAAGGCATTTTTCTTGTTCACGTTACCGTCGGTTCCGGTAAAAACCGCATAAGAGCCAAAACCTATGCTGTAATGTTCTTTTACGGTATTCGCAACTTTAAAAGCCGCATAGCCGTCGACCCGACCTCCCTGGCTGCTCCAGCTTGCCTGATTCGGCGGATCGTATGGCGGTTCGTTTTGAAGGAAATAAGTTCTGCCGCGTTCACCCAGCCACAACACCTCGTATTCCTGATAGTGTTCTGCAAACAGGGCGTAGAGCGTCACATCGTCGCCGGTGACGATAAGCCCGTTTTTACACCTGTCTCTCAGCCATCGGGCCTGACCGCCGGGTTGTGTACCGTGGTCTGCACGCCACAACCAGAAATGGTCGCCTACGACATTGTCGCTGTTTATTTGCATGGAAGCGTGTATCTGTATGTTTTTGGATTGAACTCCGCCCACCCTGCAGGTGATATCTGCAAGCAATATGGGGTTTGCTGAATGATCGGCAGTTGCGCTCTCTTCGCCGACGCGAATTTGATAGGTTGTGCTGTTGAAAGAATCCATGAGAAGTCCGGCAACGATGATCCCGTCCTTATCGTCCACATAGATGCAACCCCAAATGTTGTTTTCCGTAGGTTCGAGTGTAACTGAAGCGATGCCGGCGCCGAGGAGTATCGCATTTTTTCGGTTTACCTGAATAGGGGCGTTCAACGCGTAGTGGCCGGGAGTGAAAAATATATTTTTACCCAATTTCAGCGCAGCGTTGATTTCAACATCGGTGTCGCCTTCCTTAGCAAGGTACCAGCCGGTGAGCAAATCCTG
>WRIQ01000013.1 GCA_009782655.1 Prolixibacteraceae bacterium | reverse complement strand
TCGAAAAACATATGTTCAGTCCGGCACAATCCGATTCCTTTAGCTCCGAAACCGCGCGCCACTTTAGCATCCAAAGGCGTATCGGCATTGGTGCGAACAGACATGCGGGTAAATTTTTCGGAGAGTTCCATGATGGCGCCAAAATCGCCGCTCAAATCGGGATCCTGGGTTTTCACTTTTCCTTCGTACACTTCGCCTGTAGAGCCGTTGAGCGAAATCCAGTCGCCCTCTTTAAATTCTTGCCCGTCGACAATCATGGTGCGCGTTTTATAATTGATTTTCAGCGAACCGGCGCCCGACACGCAACATTTCCCCATTCCGCGGGCTACCACTGCGGCGTGCGAAGTCATTCCTCCACGCGCCGTTAGAATTCCCTTCGCCACGTGCATTCCCTCCAAATCTTCGGGAGACGTCTCCTGACGAACCAAAATAGTTTTATCGAAACGCAGAGCTTCGTCGGCAAAAAATACAATCTGCCCGGATGCCGCGCCCGGCGAAGCCGGCAGTCCTTTGGCCAGCGCCTTGGTACTTTTCAGCGCATTGGTATCGAAGACGGGATGCAACAGCTCATCCAACTTGTTGGGCTCGATGCGGAGCAGGGCTGTTTTTTCGTCTATCATTCCTTCGCGGAGCATATCAACAGCTATTTTCACCATGGCCGCGCCTGTTCGCTTACCGTTGCGGGTTTGCAAGAGCCATAACTTCCCTTCCTGAATGGTAAACTCAAGGTCTTGCATGTCGCGGTTATGGTTTTCCAGTTTTTTCTGCGTATCGAAAAGTTGCTTGTAGATTTCGGGCATGGCTTCCTCCAGCGACGGATAACGCGAAGCGCGATCCTCTTCGGACACTCCTTGCGACTGCGCCCACCGTAGCGAACCTTCCAAAGTGATTTGCTGCGGTGTGCGGATTCCGGCAACCACATCTTCACCCTGTGCGTTCAGCAGATATTCGCCGTTGAAGAGGTTTTCGCCTGTTCCTGCATCGCGCGTAAAAGCGACACCTGTTCCGGAGGTCAATCCCATGTTGCCGAAAACCATTGCCTGCACATTGACGGCGGTTCCCCATTCGTCGGGTATCTGGTTCAGGCGGCGATAGAAGATGGCGCGCTCGTTGTTCCAACTGTTGAAAACAGCAGCGACGGCACCCCAAAGTTGTTCCCACGGATCGGTGGGAAAAATTTTTCCGGTGACTTTATATACCGCTTCTTTAAAGCGTTTTACCAATTCTTTGAGATCGTCGGTAGTGAATTGTGTGTCAAGCTGGATGCCTTTTTCTTCCTTCATCTCTTCGATGATTTCCTCGAACGGGTCGATTTCTTCTTTGCTGCGCGGTTTCATGTCGAGCACCACGTCGCCAAACATCTGGACAAAACGGCGGTACGAATCCCAGGCAAAACGGTCGTTGTTAGTTTTGCGGGCGATTCCTTCCACGGCTTCGTCGTTCATGCCGAGGTTCAACACGGTGTCCATCATTCCGGGCATAGAAGCGCGTGCACCCGAACGAACCGAGACCAGACAAGGATTGCTCTTGTCGCCCCACAGGGTGCCGGTCTGTTGTTCAATCAGTTTAACGGCTTGTTCAACTTCCCCTTTTATTAAGTCAAAAGTGTATTCTTTCCCTTTTTCGTTGTAGAGCGTGCATACTTCCGTAGTAATGGTAAATCCGGGAGGTACCGGAACGCCTATTAAGTTCATTTCTGCCAAATTTGCTCCTTTCCCGCCGAGCAGTTCTTTCATGTTTGCTTTTCCTTCGGCTTTTCCTGCGCCAAAAGTGTAAACGTACTTTGCCATACTTTTATCGTTTATATTTAAAATTGTTTCTTATTGTTCAGTGATCGTTTGATTTTCTAAATTTTTGAAAAACGGCAAAGATATTAAAAGAAATAAAAAACCTTTACAATAATGAACTGCAATCTCATTTTTTGTAACAATTTTAAAGGATAAAATTAAAATTGTAAATTGAAACCCTTTTGCAGAGGCACATAGTGCCTGCGGGTTTATAGCCGTGTTCGGAAGCGCACGGCTACAAACGCTCATTCGCGGAGCGATTCAACTCTCAATTTTCAATTAATACGAGCCTTTTCAAAACATAGGGCTTTAAAAGCCGGTTGCCAATCGTTTTTTTGTTTTTGAAATATTGCAGGGTCGCCGTGTGCCATAAAAAAAGCCGCCCTTGCGAGGGCAGCTTACAGAATAAAATCTAAAATATCTTACAATTCTTTAATTTTGATATTGCGGAACCAAACGTCGTCGCCATGATCCTGCAATCCTATATAACCTTCGCGGTTTGCTCCACCGCAATTGTTTAATAATTCGAATGCCAAAGGCCATGATTTCAGGCTGAATTTGCTTGCCTGTAACATTTCAGTCCACTGCGGAGTCCACAAGTGATATTCAAGTACGTTTTCGCCATTTTGAGCATGCAAAACGGTTCCTTTAAATACAGTGATGGTTGTGTTGTTCCACTCACCAAAAGGTTTTGCATTTTGCGGCTTGGCGGGAATCATATCATACAACGAAGAAGACTTGCGGTTCCCGTCTTTTCCCATTTTGGCGTCCACATGGTTTTCGTTGTCCAACACTTGGCTTTCGGGAGAAGAGATATAAATCGGCTCCATTCTAAATCTTCCGTTGGCGTTTCTAGCTCCTCCTATTTCCTGCGCCAAGTAGAAGATACCGGAATTTGCTCCCTTCGAAACTTTCCAGTCAATGGATACTTCGAAGTTTTTAAATTTATGCGCAAAGATAATGTCGCCGCCATCGGCTTCCTGCGCTTCTCCACCTCCCGATCCGGAGAATTTCAGGGTATTCTCTTCGATGACCCATTTTCCCGGCAGATGCTCTTTTCCGTAACCGCGCCAGCCTTTCGTGCAGGAGCCGTCGAACAAAATAATATACCCGTCTTTGTCAACAGGAAAAGCGCTGAGATTCACCTGCGGATTTTCAATAATCGTATGAGCAGGGATTGTATCTGTTTCGGATATGCCTTTTTTGGCAACGTCTACATAAGTAGTTTTTGCACCGGGAGCATAAAGTTCTCCCTCAGTTTCAGCAACAGTTTTTACTTTTCCTCCGCCACATGAACATAAAACGGCAAGTGAAAAAATTAAAGTAATTGAAAGTAAATTTTTCATTGTTATCAAAATTTTTAAGGTGATAATAGTTTTTACTTGTGACACAAAAGTATCAAAAATGTTAACTGGTACAATTTTTTCCATCAATATTTAACTTCCTGTTTTCATAAATTTTAAATCGCTTTACAAATAAGCGTTTTTTTCTGGAAATTTATTTCGTTGTACTATCGGGATGTTAATATTTATTGTTCTTATAACAGTTTTGTTACTCAGCCGCCCCTTTGTGCACCGAAAAAATTTCTTCTATTATGTCCTTATATTTTTCGGCTATTGCATTGCGTCTCAGTTTCAGTGTGGGCGAAAGTTCTCCTGTCGCAGGAGTCCACTCTTCGTAAACCAACCTGAAACGTTTTATCTCTTCGAATTGGCCAAGTGTTTTATTAACCACAGCCACTTCGCTTTGAATCTGTCTGAGCACTTCGGGAATTTGAATCAGTTCTTTGTTGTCGCGAAAGAATATTTTGTTTTCGGAACACCAATCGTGCAGAAGCGTGAAATTGGGCGATATGAGCGCCGAAACAAATTTTTCGTTTTCACCGATAACCATGGCCTGCTCTATAAAATCCGACGTTTTCAGTTTGTTTTCGATGGGTTGGGGCGCCACATATTTTCCACCTGATAGTTTGAAAATCTCTTTTTTGCGGTCGGTTATTTTCAGGTATTTTTCCTCTTCGAGCAACCCGATGTCGCCTGTGTGAAACCAGCCTTCGTCGTCGATCACTTCGCTGGTCATTTCGGGCGCTTTGTAATATCCTTTCATAATTCCGTCGCCGCGGCACAATATTTCTCCGTCGTCGGCAAATTTCACTTCGTAGCCATTCAGTATCGGACCTACGGTTCCCACTTTCATTTCTTCACAGGCGGGATTGCTCACAGCTATGACAGGCGATGTTTCCGATAATCCGTATCCTTCGAGGCAGCATATTTTCGCCATTCCCAGCAAGCGCGTAATCTGCGGCGCCAGGGAAGCGCCTCCCGAAACTATGTATTGTATGTTCCCGCCGGTGGCTTCGCGCCATTTGGAATAGACCAGCTTGTCGGCGATTTTTATTTTCAACGTCAACCAGAGATTATATTTTTTATAATATTCGAAATTATGCGTCAGCCGTATCGCCCAAAAATAGATGCTTTTGCGGATTCCCGACAATTCTTTTCCCTTTGCCAGAAAGCCGTCGTGAATGCGCTCCAGCAGGCGGGGCACCGAGTTGAACATATGGGGTTTTATCTCTTTGATGGCGCTCATTATCTGCCCAAGGTTGCCCACGTGATAAACCGCCATTCCCTTATATTGAAAATGGTAATTTACGCTCCGCTCATAGATATGGCACAGCGGAAGAAAACAGATTGTTTTGTGTCCGTATCCCAGATTGTGCATTTTGGCGTGTTCCGTGAAATTCGAAACCAGATTGCGGTGCGTGAGCATCACGCCTTTGGGTACGCCGGTTGTTCCCGACGTGTATATAATGGTAGCCACATCATCGGGCTGAATGGATGCTTTAATCTCTTCGAGTTGGCTGCTCAATTTCTCTTCGTTGCCGGCTCCAAGCTGTAACAAATCGTCGAAATGCCGCAAGCCGGGCGCATTTTCAAATGTAAAAATCTCTCTGATGGTCGGTATTTTATCGATTAAAGGTTTCAGCTTCTCATACAATTTGGCGTTGCCCACCAGCAAATACTCCACATCCGAGTGTTCGAGGATAAACTCATATTCTTCGACACTGATGGTGGGATAAATGGGCACATGAATAACGCCTGCCATGGCAAAAGCCATATCGGCGATGTTCCATTCGGGGCAGTTGTTGGTTAACGTTACAAACTTATCTCCCTTTTTCAGTCCCATGCTCATCATGGCAAAAGCCATCTGGTGCGCTTTTCTGTGGTATTCTTCAGTAGAATAAGCGTACCATTCGTTATCTTTTTTACCGCCAATGGCCTCATCTAAGGGAAACATCCTCAATGCTCTTTCCAAAATATCGAAAGTCCGTGTTACCTTGTATTCCATAATCCAAAAAAAATCAAAACAATGAAAGGCTCAATTTCAGGCGTCGTCAGTTCCGCATTCATGTTTTTGCTCACTCGAACGGTTCATATATTTTTCGTACAAGCTGTTTTTTACGGACGCGAAAATAATTATTCCCACCAAAACGACAAAACAAAACGGCGCCACGGGAGGTATTCCATCGCTTAAGCCGCTTCCATATGAATGTAATCCCGACATGAAATAGTTGACGCCAAAATAGGTTATCAACACCGAGGAAAATCCCAAAATCATCGACATATTAAAATTGAATTTTCCGCGCAAAGGCTTGATAAGTCGCAGGTGCGTAATGAAAGTGTAAACCAGAATGGTAATCAACGCCCAAGTTTCCTTGGGATCCCATCCCCAGTAGCGCCCCCAACTCACATTGGCCCACACGGCGCCGAAAAATGTTCCCAACGTGAGGCAGCACAATCCTGTCAGGGCAGCCATTTCGTTTACCACCGTCAGTTGATCGATCATCAGGGTTATTTTTGTTCCGTTTTTTTCGTTTCTGATAATCATCAGAATCATCGTCAGAATGCCTATAAAAGCACCAAGTCCAAGGAAGCCGTAGCTTCCGGTAATTACGGCAACATGAACGGCGAGCCAGTAGGATTTCAACACCGGAACCAGTGTCGTAATTTCGGGATTCATCCAGTTGAGGTACGCCATAAAGAGCGAAAGTCCGGCAAGCATCGACGCAATGGCTACAATCATCGGATATTTTCGCCCGAAAAGAAAACCGGCCAGCATCGCAGCCCACGACATGTAAACCATCGATTCGAACCCGTTGCTCCACGGTGCATGCCCTGCAATGTACCATCGCAGCGCCAAACCTGCCGTATGCGCCAAAAATAAAATGCCTGTAAAACCATAAAAAATATATCTCACCATTATCGATATATCTTTCATCCTGAAAAGATTAACCAGCAAAATTATCAACAGCAGAAATCCCGAAATGAGATACGGCCGGTAAATCCGTTCGAAAATATTCACCTGATTGTAGAAAATTTCGGCTTTGTTTTTTGCCTTTGTGGGGAGGAATGTTGCGCCATACCTATTCTGGAATGTCTCGATGTCGGCAACAATTTGCAGCAACTTATCAACATTTTGCGTCAGGATATTCTCCTTTAACAACAGAAAACTGTTTTGCAACATTTGACCATCGGCTTCAGGCAAGTCCGCGTGTTCCGTTTTCGGTGTCAGCCAAGGTGCTTCCACGTCGGCCGTCGGGAAAATGGAAAACATATCGCCGTTTATAACCATCGAAAGGATATTCACTTTTTCGTCGAGATAGATAAACTCTTTGTCGATTTTGCTTCGCAGCGATGGCGCTTTTGCATACGCCGACTTCACTTCATCGCCGATTTTATACCTTCCGCCCTCGTCAAAAAGCGCACTGGCAGAGATATACAAATTTTTTGCACCCATATATTCGGCCAGCGTTTTATTGGAGATTTTTATAACCGGTTGATTTTCCCAAATTTCGGGATAGGCGGCGATGCTGAGCAAAACTTCGCTCGCCGGTATTCCTGCGATTGTCTGTTTGCGGCTCAGCTTGCGCACCACTTCGCCCGCCAAAGTAGAAACGGGCTTTATGCGCCCATCGCTGCTATGTACCCACAATCTCTCAAACTGCCTGACAACCTCCTTGTCAATTCGCGGAATTTTTTCGCCTGCATTTGCGTTGTCGGCATGGGAAACCGACGGCGATAAAATCAGAAAAACGGCAACAGTTGCTTTTACCGACGCCGTTTTCATCTGTTTTGCCAGCGAGCGAAAATAGGATTTCGGACTTATCAGCGAAACGACAATTCCCACTAAAAGAAGAAAATAACCCAGATAGGTAACCGCCGTTCCCCAGGAATCGTGGTTCACCGAAAGAATAGAGCCTTTTTCATCAGTATCATAGGACGACTGGAAAAACCGGTAGCCGCCATAAGCGAGTGTATTGTTCATAAAAATACTGAAATTCAGCTTTTTATTCTTATTCTTATCGTCGAGCGTAACCTCTGAAGTAAAGGAAGAGGGCGACTCTGAACCCGGGTATCTTTCGAGTTTGAAATCGTTCAGCGTAAGCGAAAAGGGCAAAACGTGCGTGTTGGCGCCGTATGCCAGAAAAATATCTTCGCCCTGCCAGTCAACTTTTATAGCGTCGGGGGCTGCATCAAGGGGGGCAAACAACGTGATGTTTTTTTCCCTGATTCCGTCCGATAAATTTATCAGTACGGCATTAAGTCCGG
Organism: Prolixibacteraceae bacterium; assembly: GCA_009782655.1. The sequence continues at coordinate 5,245 of WRIQ01000013.1, read as the reverse complement.
TTTGCCCATCTACACCCTGCATGGCTGTGATGGTCGCCGCCGGATGAAATTCGCGAATCAGGAAACGACATTCTCTCCAATCGTAAATACGCATGGGTTGGGCGTTAACCGTATCGCCAGGCAGGATGGTTTCTGTTTCGGCGGTTCCCATCTCCGATTGCGTGATGGTATCGGCGACAACCATAAGCAACTGTCCGTTTTTTTCAAAAAAACAAATTGCCGATGGCGCATCCGCCTCAAAACCGACAGAGAAACCCGATTGTTCCGATAAGCCTTTTTTCTCGATCAGGATGTTTTGCATTCCTTTCGCATCGGGGATAGAGTAAACGATGTCGATAACCGGTTTCCCGTCCGCATCTGGCATGGTAGTCATATATGCATTATACATAAAAGCCTGCGAACGTATCGACAGTTTTCCACGCCGTGTCGTCAATTTTTCTCTTATGCGCCGCGGTGTGGCTTCCGACAGGGCAATTTTTTTTCTTATTTTCCCGACATCAGAGGAAGCATAAAAATAGTTATCGGATAGCAAAAAAGTATTGGAGGTTTGTCCTTCGCGCAAATGCATGATTCCTTCGAAACCGGCAAAATGTGTTATAGCAGCGCCTGCGAGAATTACCGGAAATGCGATGTGCAAAACGAATGCAGGGAGATGTTTCGCCCTATACATTTTTTTGTTGACAATGGAAAAGATAAGGTTCAGGCACAACAAAACCCACAAAGAGGAAAACCACCACGATTGATACACCATGATCCTCGCCGCGACAGTTCCGTATCTCGATTCAAGAAGCGTTGCCACGGACATGGCGAGTATCAGGACGCACAAGAGCATGCCTGAAATTTTCATGGAACCAAAATATTTGATGAATTTATTCATGGGAAAAACCCTCGACCCAAGAACGCGCTTTTTCGATGGCTGTCGCCAGACCGTTAGCATTTTTCCCGCCAGCGGTGGCAAAAAACGGTTGGCCGCCACCGCCGCCATTAATCTCTTTGGCGGCTTCGCGGACAATGGCAACCGCGCTCATTCCCTGTTCCACCAAATCGTCGGAGAGCATAATGGTCAGCGAAGGCTTTCCCTCGTTGATGCTACCGACAACAAAAAACAGACGCTCATTCACAATGTTACGAATCTGGAACGCCAGATTTTTTATCATATCGGGTGCAGCTTCTATGTTCAGTTGCACCACTTTAATATTGTTAATACTCTCTGCATTGGCAAGGAGTCTGTCGCGAAGGCCGACTATTTTCTCGCGCATAAAATCCTCTATTTCTTTTTTCAAATCGGCATTTTCATTTATTGTTTTCTTGATGGCGCTCATCAGATTGGGCGTGTTGTTAAACAGCTCGCGCACAGCCTCCACCATATCCTGCTGCATGTCCATGGCTTCTTCCACTCTCTGGGCCGTTATGGCTTCGATGCGGCGTATTCCCGCAGCAATCGACGATTCGCCGACAATGCGAAACATGCCGATTTGCCCCGTTGCCGACACATGCGTTCCTCCGCAAAGTTCCACGGAACTCCCGAACTGCACCACGCGCACCATTTCGCCATATTTCTCGCCGAACAATGCCATGGCGCCCATTGCCCGCGCTTGGGAAACAGGAATTTCGCGCATGTCGTCTACAAAGCAATTTTTGCGTATCCTATTATTGACAATATGTTCCACCCTGCGTATCTCCTCTTTTGTCATCTTCTGAAAATGTGAAAAGTCGAAACGCAAACCTTCGGGGCCTACATATGAACCTTTTTGCTCGACATGGTTTCCGAGTGTTTCGCGCAAAGCTTCGTGCAGCAGGTGCGTTGCCGAGTGGTTGCACGAAGTAGCCAAGCGATTTTTCAGGTTGATGGCCGCAACGAATGTTCTGGTCACATCTTCGGGCAGGCTGGCGGCAATATGAACGGAGAGGTTATTCTCCTTTTTTGTATCCAATATTTCGATGGTTGCGGCGCCAGAACTCAATGTTCCGCTGTCGCCAACCTGTCCGCCCATTTCGGCATAAAAAGGCGTGGCGGAAAGCACTATCTGGAAAAACTCTTTGTTTTTCTGTTTCACTTTACGGTAACGAAGAATCTGCGTGTCCACAACCGTACAATCGTATCCCACAAAAATGGTATCGCCTTCGCGCACCACCACCCAGTCGTCAGTTTCCGTGGTTGCCGCATTCCGCGAGCGATTTTTCTGCTGCTCCATTTCTGCATTGAACTGATCAACATTTACCGTAAGTCCGTTTTCGCGGGCTATAAGCTGCGTCAAATCGAGCGAGAACCCGAAGGTATCATACAGCGTGAAAGCGTCTTTCCCCGATATTTCGATTTTTTTTTCGGCTTTGGCTTTTTCGGTGAGCTGGTCGAGGAGCCTGATTCCTGTTTCCAACGTGCGCAAAAACGATTCTTCTTCTTCACGGATCACCTTTTCAATCAATGTTTGCTGAGCCGCCAATTCGGGGAAAAGTTCTCCCATGGTATCTTTCAGGGTTTCAACCAATTTACAAATAAACGGCTCGCGAAATTCCAGAAAAGTGTAACCGTAGCGCACAGCGCGGCGCAAAATACGCCGAATCACATATCCTGCTTTGTTGTTGGACGGAAGTTGCCCGTCGGCAATGGCAAAGGAAACGGCGCGCAAATGGTCGGCAATTACGCGCATAGCAACGTCAACCTGCCGATTTTGGCCATATTTTTTGTTGCTGAGCTTTCCTATTTCAGAAATAACAGGTTGGAAAATATCCGTATCGTAATTGGATTTTTTTTTCTGCACCACCATGCAAAGGCGCTCGAAACCCATGCCCGTATCAACATGTTTGGCCGGCAACTCTTCCAGATTCCCGTTGGCTTTGCGGTTATATTGAATGAAAACCAGATTCCATATTTCTATCACCTGAGGATGGTCGCTGTTGACCAGCTCCCGCCCAGGAACTTTCGCCCGTTCGTCGTCGTCGCGTATATCGATATGCACCTCGGAACAAGGGCCGCAGGGGCCGCTGTCGCCCATTTCCCAGAAATTATCTTTTTTGCTGCCGTTGAGGATTCTGTCGGCGGGCAGAAATTTTGCCCACAACTGCGCTGCTTCGTTGTCGCGTTCCAAATTCTCGGACATGTCGCCTTCGAAAACCGTGGCGTACAACCTGTCGGGCGTAATGCCCAAACAGCCTGTCAACAGTTCCCAAGCCCACTCGATGGCCTCTTTTTTAAAGTAATCGCCGAAAGACCAGTTTCCCAGCATTTCGAACATGGTGTGGTGATAGGTGTCCAATCCAACCTCTTCTAAATCATTATGTTTTCCTGAAACCCGAAGACATTTTTGAGTGTCGGCAACCCTTTTCCTCTTCGCGGGTTCATTGCCCAGAAAAATATCCTTAAATTGGTTCATCCCTGCATTGGTGAACATCAGCGTGGAATCGTTTTTTACAACCATGGGCGCTGACGGAACAATGTGGTGTCCTTTCTCAGAAAAGAAATTAAGAAATTTGTACCGTATCTCATTAGAATTCAGTGGCATTACTCTATTCATTTAAGAAAATTCAATTGTTAAAAAATATTAAAGAAACGCAATTATCATTCAATCTATCATATTGTTACTAAATTTGTGATGGCAAAATTGCTCCATTTGACAGATAAAAGGTGCAAAGTTAGTCGAAAAAACATTAATTTATCAAAGATAAAGACATATTCTCATGGGCAAAAAGAAGTATCGTTTTAATGCTGAAACTCTTACATACGAACAACACGGGGTGTCATTTAAGGAAAAATTAACTAAAATCCTTACTTGGGTGTCCAGTAGTTTGGTATTTTCCGTCATAATTATATTTTTAATTGTCAATAACTACGAGACGCCGAAGGCAAAATCGGTCATGCACGAAAACCAGCGTATGGCCTCCCAGATTAAGCTGATGAAAAAAGATATGGAAGATATTGATAGGGCACTTGAAGATATACAGCAACGCGATGACAATATCTACCGCGTTATTTTTGAATCGGAACCCATTCCCTCTTCGGTCAGGAAAGCGGGTTTTGGCGGCGTCAACAAATATGCACACTTGGAGAACATGAGCAACAGCGATTTGATTATTTCTACAGCCCGCAAACTGGATGTTCTTTCGAAACAGGTTTATGTTCAATCGCAATCGTACGACGAGTTGCTGGGACTGGCTCTGAGCAAGGAAAAAATGCTGGCATCGATACCCGCCATTCAGCCCATCTCGAATAAAGACTTAAAACGCACTTCTTCAGGTTGGGGATACCGCATTCATCCTATCTATAAAGTCAACAAGTTTCACTACGGAATGGATTTTACGGCCAGTGAAGGCACCGAGATTTATGTTACCGGCGACGGCACAGTTCAGGATGTTGTTGACACCCGCTCGGGTTTCGGCAAACATGTTGTTGTATCGCACGGCTACGGCTACGCCACATTATACGCCCATCTTTACAAATTCAACGTCAGGCCCGGCCAAAAGGTGAAACGCGGCGAAGTAATCGGCTACACGGGAAATACAGGGACATCATCGGCGCCTCACCTGCATTATGAAGTTCACAAAAACGGATCGCCTGTAAACCCCCAACATTACTACCATCTCGACGATCTCACTCCCGAAGAGTATGAGAAAATGATCGCCATTTCGTCGAACATGGGACAAACTTTCGACTAACAGGAACGCGAAAATCGGTGCCTCTTTAGATTTTTATTCTCTTTTTTTGAATATCCCTGAAATGTTTTTGCATTTTAGTTTAAATTTGCTGCATGTAAATGAGTTGAACTTTTCTCCGACAGAAAAACGGAAATGGGAATTTCCTTTTTGGAAGGCGAATTATTGAAAACATACTCAATTTTAATCAACAAACGATGCCATACAAAGAGCCCAAGATAGAAAAAGCCTACTATACGATCAGCGAAGTTGCGCAAATGTTCGACGTAAACGCTTCGTTGATACGCCATTGGGACAGGGAGTTTCCATCGTTGAAACCTGCAAAGAATAAAAAAGGCAATCGCCTTTTCACGCCATCGGCCGTGGAGCATTTCCGGCTGATATACCACTTGGTGAAAGAACGAGGAATGACGCTGAAAGGCGCCCAGCAACTGCTGGCGAAGAACAAAGACGGCGCTACCAAATCCTTCGAAGTGACAAAGATGCTGACACAAATAAAAGATCAGCTTATCGGGATAAGCAACGAGCTGGACAACGATCAGGAAAGAACACAAAATGAAGCATAGTTTATACATTTCGGACATTGTAAAATTAA
>WRIQ01000012.1 GCA_009782655.1 Prolixibacteraceae bacterium | reverse complement strand
CGGCAAACCCGCAAAGTTTGACTAATTCAATACCCCCACTTCTGCCGTAATAATATTCTTGCCTTCATCATACTTGTGCTGCAAGGATTTTGTGCTTTTTTTCACCATCATGGCAGACAAATCGTCTTCGGCGTTTTCCAGAGCATCGAATTTTTCACCGCCGTAAGACACGGACAGCTCGTAAGTGCCAAGCTTTTCCGAAAAGCTCAAATTCAGGGAACATGCTCCGTATTTAGGCGCAACAATATTGATAACTAATTCCTCTGCCAATAGTTGCAGTTTATGAGCGGTCTTTTTCTCAATAGCATGGCGGAAGCAGAAATTTTCCACGCCGCCGAGCATCTCCACATAATCGAAATTGCGGCTTTGCAGCATTTCAACGGTTTGTTCGTCGCGAAGAAAACTGTTGGTAGCTGTAATTTTGAGTTCGGGATTTATATCAAGGAAACGGTGTTTCAGGATTTCGGTTTTGGATTTGCCCGTTGTGGAGACGAGCGCCGGCAACTGGCGGTTGCGGTTGGTCTTTTCCACGACATCGCCATCTACAATAGCCAAATGCCCGATTCCAGCCCGACAAAGCATCTCGGCAGCATAGGCGCCCACGCCGCCCAAACCGACTACTAAAACCGAAGCGTTCCGCAGTTTTTCCATTTTCTCGTTGCCCAGCAAAAGGCTTGTTCTTTCATTCCAATTCATTGCCGTACAAATGCTTGCCTGAAATTCCATTCGATTTTTTCTGTCAGATCGGCCGCCGACAATTTTAATATTTCGGATGTACGTTCATACACTGCATGGATGGACATGGCCGATTCGTCGGTTTCGAGAAACAACTTGTCGGGAGGCACGACGGAGATCGCTTCGCCGCTTTTTGATTCTTCATCGAGCAGTGCCGACCCGAAAGAGAAATAAAAACCCGCACCTGCCAATTGTTCCGCAGTTTTGGCATTTCCCTGAAAGCCGTGTAAGATCCAGGGTATGGAAGGATTCATTTTTTTGTGAAGCTGGAAAATCTCATTCGAAGCCCTGACGCAATGTATGATTACCGGCTTTTGAAATGCTTCGGCCATTTCAGCCTGCTGCATGAAAATGTCGGTTTGCAGTTGCAAGTCTGTTTTTGCAGTTTTGTCGAGTCCACATTCACCGACAGCAATCACATCTTCGCGTTTGAGCGTCCTCATCACACTGTCCAACTGCCTGTAACAGGCGTTTCCGGCGCCTATATACCAAGGGTGAAGTCCTACGGAATAAAATCCGCCCGGCGGCAACTCAACAAAATTACTGTCGGGAAAACGGTTCAGAATAAATAACCTGTTGGTTCCGACAGGTATATTATGTGTATGAATGTCAATACAATACATTGGAAAATATTAATTCTCGATTATGCCCGGATTGGGAAATTGGGTCTAATGTATTGCAACATTGATAAAACCTGACGTATAACCTTGTCGGCGCCGTCGAAAACGCTGCACCTCGACAATACAACAGCTATCTTTTTCATATCTTGAATGTTTTTATAATTCTACTTTTCAAAAGTAAAAAACTTCGGTTAAAACAGTAGCGTAATTTTTGTAAAAAGAGAGATTCTTGGAAACCTTCTTTTCTATTTTTTATCTTTTTCGCGTATTTCTGTTCTTCTTATTTTGCCGCTGATGGTTTTTGGCAATTCGTCCACGAATTCTATTATGCGTGGATATTTATATGGCGCTGTCACTTTTTTTACATGATTCTGAATTTCGTTTCTCAATTCATCGTTTGCCTTGTCTTTGTATTCATGCGCCAGAATGATGGTTGCTTTAACCACCTGTCCGCGTATCTCATCGGGAACTCCGGTAACAGCGCATTCAACCACCGCTGGATGGGTCATCAGTGCGCTTTCCACTTCGAAAGGCCCGATGCGGTAACCCGAACTTTTTATGACGTCGTCGTTGCGGCCCACAAACCAGAAATATCCGTCTTCGTCGCGCCATGCCACATCGCCCGTAAAGTAAGTATTGTCGTGAATGGCTACTTTCGTCAGTTCTTCGTTGCGGTAATATCCGCGGAACAATCCGGCAGGATATTTTTTATCATGGCGGATAATGATTTCGCCCTGTTCGCCCACTTCCGCAGGGCGGCCGTCGCTTGTCAGCAGGTCGATGTCGTAGTGAGGCCCGGGCAGGCCCATGGAACCGGGCTTGGGCTCAACCCACGGCGACGTGAAAATGGAAACGGTAGTTTCGCTCTGTCCATATCCTTCGCGCAGCTTGAGTCCTGTGAGTTTGTAAAACTGCTCATACACAGCCGGATTCAGTGCTTCACCGGCAATGGTGCAATATTCCAGCGACGATAAATCATATTGGGAAAGGTCTTCGCGGATTAAAAAACGGAAAATGGTGGGCGGCGCACACAACGATGTGATTTTATATTTTTCAATCATGGCCAGCATATCGCAGGGAGCAAATTTATCGTGGTCGTACACAAACACGCACGCCCCGATAATCCACTGTCCGTATAATTTGCCCCAAACGGCTTTCAGCCAGCCTGTATCGGCGATGGTCAGGTGCAGGCTTTTTTCGTGCAGGTTGTGCCAATATTTTGCGGTTACGATGTGCGCCAACGGATAAGCGCAATCGAGTTGAACCATCTTGGGGTTGCCCGTAGTTCCAGAGGTAAAGCTGATGATAAGCGTGTCGCTCGATTTGGTGATGCGGCGTTGCGGAACAAATGGCGATGCCTTTCCAATTTCCTTGTGGAAATCGAACCACCCGTCGGGAACAATTTCTCCGATGGATATTAGCTTTTCGACGGTGGGCGATTCAGGCAGCGATTGGATGATGTGCCCGATAATCGGCTCTTCACCCACGGCAATAATGGCTTTGATACCGGCTGCATTATTTCGGTATACCAAATCTTTTGTCGTCAGCAGATGGGTAGCAGGAATGATGACAGCACCGATTTTGTGAAGTGCCAAAATGGTAAACCAGAACTCGTAGCGGCGCTTCAGGATGGCCATTACAATATCGCCATTTTTAATTCCGATGGATTGGAAAAACGATGCCGTTTGGTCGGTGTATTTCTTAATTTCGGCGAAGGTAAATTCGCGGCAGTCGCCTTTGTCGTTTGTCCATAGCAGGGCGCGCTTCTCTGGTTCCTGCTCCGCCCAAGCATCTGCAATGTCGTATCCGAAGTTGAAATATTCGGGAACATTCAATTGATAATGAGCCTTGAAATCGGACCAGTCTTTGAATTCTGTTTGCGATAAATATTTTTCGAGCATGATATTATAAAGTTATTTAAAATGACAGCGAAGGCTGAAAGCTATACAGGTTGATTTTCGACCCTCACATAATTATCGCCAGAAACCGTGTTTTTGTTCCGTTCAGCGCTTTCATGCCGTGAGGTTTCGACGAGTCGAAATAGATGCTGTCGCCTTTGTTGAGGATGATTTCGTTGCCGGCAATTTGCAGTTGCAGCGTTCCGTCGAGTATAAAATTAAATTCCTGTCCGGCATGAGCGTTCAGGTGAATTGGCGCGTCGTTGGGCTCGACCGTCACCTCGAAAGGCTCAGCTTTGGCACTGCGGAATCCGTGTGCCAGCGACTGGTATTTATAAGCTTTTGTCCGCTCAATGCTTGCTCCGGTTCCTTTGCGAGTGATAAAATAGGTGCTGGCATGCGGCTCCTGCCCCGAGATCAATGTAGATATTTCGACATGGAAAGCCTGCGCCGCTTCGTAGAGGAAACTCATGGGAATATCGAAATTGCCCGACTCATATTTTTCGAAATCGGCGGGCGTTGTTTTTACACAGGCCGCAGCTTCGACAATACCAATGTCGAGAGCGTCGCGCAGTCCTCGCAACCGCTCGGCTATTTCCCTGATTTGGTCATTCATGATTCGTTAAAATTTTAAATGGTATCAAGATTGAATCACAAAGATAAGTTTCTATTCTTTTTTGAAAGAAAAATCCGGTCAATTCTTTCGAATCATAACGATAACAGAAAGGATTGGAGGTGTAATTTATGGCGTCTGGCGCTGAAAAACAATATGGGGATCAAAGTTTTGCCCGAACAGACTGGAGAAAAGCAAAGAATTTTAGCATTTTTCAGCAGGGAAATATCAGTTGGCAATCAAAATGAACCAGCAAAAAGGCGAAATCATAACCGCGATTTACCATTTGTAAACAAGGCAAACGCCGTTGATGCCGTTAAAATTATTCATACCAATGGAAAAATGGTTGTTTTCGTGTTGTTTACAGATAAATCTTCCGGTGATTGTGCCGATTACTGCGCCGGCAAAAACATCGCTCAACCAATGTTTATTGTCGTAAATTCTTGATACTCCAGTCAATGTCGCCAGCGAATAGGCGGTTATGGGAACCCAGAGCGTTTCTTTGTATTGATATGCGATGACCGAAGCAACCGCAAATGCCGATGTTGTATGTCCCGAGGGAAAACTTTTCCCGTTGAAAGGGCCTTGCCACTCCCATGGCGAGTCGCTGGTATCGGGGCGCGGACGGCCTGCCAAATATTTGGGAATGCGCACCAAAACGCCACTGATGATGAAGCTTTCGGCGGTCAGCAACGCTGTGGAGCGACTGCGGCTGTCGTCGGCAAACATGCCGTAAGCGAAAAAACCGGCAATCGCAGCGCCGGCATAATAATTTCCCATCGGCTCGAAGCCGTACTTTGACACATTGTCCAGAAAGTTGCTGTGGCTCTTGTCGAAAATTTTTTTCACTGGTTTGTCAATAGTTATCAAAGCGGCTGTTGTTCCGGCAAAAGCGGTAAATTTCAGCCACTCTTTTCCCTGCCAGCGAATGGGCGAGGTCACAAAATCGCGCGTGTCGGTATAGTAGGTTTTAACATAATCCCGATTCAGTTTCACCGAATCGACCTGTGCATAAATCCGGCCTGTAAAAATAAAAACAGAGCTTAGCAGAACCGCTATCGTAATTGCGGAGCGAAAATACTGGGAAATTATATTCTTGTACACTATTATATAATGTATGGGTTTGATTATTCCGATTTTTTGGCTTCGTCCCAAATTTTATCCATCTCTGCAAGGCTCATTTTTTTCAGGTCGATTCCTTTGCCCATGGTTTGGCTTTCGAGGTAGTTGAAACGTTTGATAAACTTTTGATTTGTCCGTTCGAGCGCCGCTTCGGGGTCGATGCCGTATAGTCTTGCTGCGTTGACCATGGCGAAAAACAGGTCGCCAAATTCGGCTTCCATTTTATCTGTGTCGCCTTTTACGATTTCGTCGTTCAGTTCCGAGATTTCCTCTTTCACTTTGTCCCAAACCTGTTCGCGCTGTTCCCAGTCGAAACCCACGCCCGACGCTTTTTCCTGAATGCGGTTTGCCTTGACAAGCGCAGGCAAAGCGCATGGCACACCTTCAAGAACCTTCTTGTTGCGTCCTTCTTCTTTGAGTTTCAGCGCTTCCCAGTTTCTCTCCACGTCGCGTGCTGTTTCAACATCCACATCGCCGAAAATATGCGGATGGCGGTATATCAATTTCTCGTTGATGCTTTTCAGCACATCGCCCATGTCGAAAGCGTTTTTTTCCGACCCTATTTTGGAGTAGAAAACAATGTGCAGCATCAAATCGCCCAGTTCTTTTTTTATTTCCTGCAAATCGTTTTCGAGGATGGCTTCGGCCAGTTCATAAGTTTCTTCGATGGTGAGCTTGCGCAGTGATTCCAAAGTTTGCGCTTTGTCCCACGGGCATTTGGTACGCAACTCATCCATTATGTCGAGCAGCCTCTGAAACTCTTTTTCCGTGTTTTTCATTCTTATCTGTTTAATTGGCGGATTGATTTCTTATTTATGAATTGTTGTTTCTCCGAAAGGTTTTTTTTGTATTTGTTTTCCGGTATTTTGGGCTTCTTCTCCATTTCCTGCAGATATAAGATGAAAATTATATATATGGTGAAAAGGCCTGGGTATTAAATCTGTTTTACCAACCAAATACGTTGTTTCATAATTATATATCTTCTTGAACAGGTCTGGTTTCAAATTATTATGAATTTATCTTTTTAATCCATTCACGGGCATTGACGAAGGCTTGCATCCACGGTGTTAGTTCGTCGGTTTTGCGGTTCTGCGGGTAAAAAGCCCAATGAAAGGGTTTGAAAGATCTTTCCAGATGGGGCATCATGGCCAGATGGCGTCCATCGGGCGAGCAGATTGCCGCCGTGTTGAATGCCGAGCCGTTGGGATTGGCGGGATAGGTTTCGTAGCTGTATTTCATCGGAATGTGATACTGGTTTTCCGAGGCGGGGAGGATGAATTTCCCTTCGCCGTGGGCTATCCATACTCCGAGGCGCATTCCAGCCATGTTGTTCAACATCATCGAGTTATTGGGTAAAATGTCCACATTCAGGAAGTTCGATTCGAATTTGTGCGAATCGTTGTGCGCCATTTTCGGGGCGATTTTTTCGTCGGGCAGGATAAGCCCTAATTCGACCATGAGCTGGCATCCGTTGCAGACGCCCAAACTCAAAGTATCTTCGCGTTTGTAGAAATTTTCGAGGGCTGTACGTGCTTTGACATTGTAGCGGAAAGCGCCGGCCCAACCTTTGGCCGAACCCAGCACATCGGAGTTCGAAAAGCCGCCCACAAAAACTATCAGGTTGACTTCCTCGAGCGTTTCGCGTCCGGCGATGAGGTCGGTCATGTGTACATCTTTTACATCAAAGCCCGCCAGATACATCATATAGGCCATTTCGCGGTCGCCGTTGACGCCTTTTTCGCGGATGATGGCTGCCTTGACGCCCGACGGAGTACGGCGTTTCAAGTCGATGCCGAGGTCGGAGGCTTTGCCGGTGAATGTGCCGAAATCGAATCGCAATACATTATTCTTATAGTTCGCGAAACGTTGAGCAGCTTTTTCTTTACCGCTTTGGCGGCGGTCGAGCAGATAAGAAGTTTTAAACCATAAATCTCGTAAATAGTTTATGTCGAGATTTATAACGGTATCGTTGTTTCTCAGTTTAAAAGAGCGGTCAGCGGTTGGCTTTCCTATCCTCCTGAAATTGAGTTTCTCTTCCGACAATATTTTTTCGATTTCGGTGAGGTTCCCGCATTGCACAACAACGCCCGGATTTTCGCTGAACAGCAGTTTAACGATGTCCTTTTCGCCGATGCTGCTCAAATCGAGGTCAAGGCCAGAAAGGTTATCAACGAAGCACATTTCGAGCAGCGTGGTTATCAGGCCGCCGGAGCCGATGTCGTGTCCTGCGGTTATCAGTCCCTTTTCGATCAGTTCCTGCAACGTATTGAATGTTTGCACGAACTTTTGATTGTCGGCAACGGTGGGTGCTTCTTTGCCCACAAAATTCAGGGCCTGCGCCAGAGCGCTTCCTCCCAATTCGTGCGGCGAGAACGAAAAGTCAATCCAAAGTAACGGTTTGCAGGGATTGGCGTCGATAACCGGCTCAACAACTTTTTTTATATCAGAGACTTCACCCGACGCCGAAATGATAACCGTGCCGGGCGCAAAAACCACATCATCGGGATACTTCTGCGTCATCGACATGGAATCTTTCCCCGTGGGAATGTTGACGCCTGTTTCGCAGGCGAATTTGGAGGCAGCTTCCACTGCTTCGTAGATGCGTGCATTTTCGCCGCTGTTTTTCGCAGGCCACATCCAGTTGGCGCTAAGCGAAACGCTGCGTAATTTGTTGGTTAGAGGCGCCCAAACAATATTGGTAAGCGATTCGGCGATAGACAGAATAGAGCCTTTTGCAGCGTCTGTCATGGCAGCGACAGGAGCATGCCCTATTGATACGGCGATACCTTTTTCTCCTTGATAATCAAGCGCTATGACGCCCACATTATTCAGCGGCAGTTGCAAGGGGCCGGCGCATTGCTGTTTGGCAATTCTTCCGGTCACACAGCGGTCTACCTTGTTGGTGAGCCAATCTTTGCAGGCAACTGACTCTAATTGAAGCACGGTTTCGATGTATTGTTCAATCAACGTTTGCGAATATTCGATTTCGCGGAAACCGCTTTTTTCGGTTTTGTCTTCCAGTACCGTGCGCGGAGGTTTGCCGAACATGTACGAAAGCTGCCAGTCGATGGGTTTTTCTCCCGTTTTCGAATTTTCGAAAGTAAACTGCATGTCGCCGGTAGCCTCGCCGATGATATACATGGGGGCGCGCTCGCGGTCGGCAATGCGCTTGAGCAGCGCGGTATCTTTGGGATGCATGACCAATCCCATGCGTTCCTGCGATTCGTTGCCAATTATCTCTTTCTGCGAAAGCGTGGGATCGCCGACAGGTAGTTTGTGAGTATCGATTTTCCCTCCGGTATTTTCCACCAATTCCGAAAGGCAGTTTAGATGGCCTCCGGCGCCGTGGTCGTGTATGGAGAGAATCGTATTGTCATCGCTTTCGGCCAGCGCCCTTATGGCATTGAAGACTCTCTTTTGCATTTCGGGATTGGCGCGTTGCACGGCATTCAGTTCGATAGCGTTTTCGTATTCTCCTGTGGCCACCGACGAGACAGCGCCGCCGCCCATGCCGATACGATAATTGTCGCCGCCCAGCAGGACGATCTTGTCGCCACTTGCCGGTTCGCCTTTCAGACTGTCGCGCTTGTTGGCAAAACCAATGCCGCCGGCCAGCATGATGACTTTGTCGTAGCCATATTTTTTGAACGCTTCGAAATGTTCGAATGTCAAAACGGAACCTGCAATGAGAGGTTGTCCAAATTTATTTCCGAAGTCGCTGGCTCCGTTTGATGCTTTTATCAATATCTCTTCGGGCGTTTGGTATAGCCACTTGCGGGGTTCTGTTTTTTGCTCCCAGCTTCTGTTTTTTTCGGTTCGCGGATAGGAGGTCATATAAACCGCTGTTCCGGCAACCGGAAAACTTCCTTTTCCGCCGGCCATGCGGTCGCGAATCTCGCCGCCTGTTCCGGTGGAGGCGCCGTTGAAAGGCTCCACGGTGGTGGGAAAATTGTGGGTCTCGGCTTTCAGCGAGATCACGGTTTCCACATCTTTCACTGCGAACCAGTCGGGCTTATCCTGCGTCGTCGGGGCAAACTGCTCGACGACAGGGCCGGCAACAAATGAGCAATTGTCGCGGTATGCCGAAACAATTTTGTTGGGGTTAACCTGCGAAGTGCGCTTTATTAGTTGAAAAAGTGTGGATTCTTTTTCTTTTCCGTCGATGATGAAAATTCCGTTGAATATTTTGTGGCGGCAGTGCTCCGAATTTACCTGTGAAAATCCGAATACCTCGCTGTCGGTAAGTTTTCGGCCCATGGCTTTAGAAACCGATTCGAGGTAGGCGGTTTCTTCGGGGCTGAGTGCGAGTCCTTCTTTTTCGTTGTAAGCGGCAATGTCGTCAATTTCCAAAATCGGCTCAGGCCGTCGCAGAATGGTGAAAATATCCTGATTGAGCCCTTGATATATTGATTGGAGCATGGGATCGTATGGCGAATTGTCCCCTTGTGCGGGAAAAAATTCCTCCATGCGGACGATGCCTTCGATACCCATATTTTGTGTGATTTCCACGGCGTTAGTACTCCATGGTGTTATCATTTCTTTGCGCGGGCCGATAAACCATCCGTCTATTGCAGAGGTTTCCACAGGCATCGCTTCGTTCAAAAGCCAGATAAATTTATGGATGGCGTCTTGTGTGGGTTTTTGTGTTGATTGCACGGCGACAATCGATTGTTGCTGCGTTTTGAAAAAGAGTATCATGCGGAATTTGTTTATGAACAAAGTGTTTCAACATATCTGTTGCAAAGATATACAAAAAAGTTTGGAGGCCTGAATTATAGGGGAAAGCAATTGTTAAGTTTAATTTTGAGGGAAAAGTCGGAAGGTGAAGAAAAGTACTTTGTATTATTACAGCGGGCTTTTCTGTCAGATTTTGAATCGTTTATGCACTTTTCCTTCCATGCGTTCCATTTCGGTTCTTACCCTATAATTGGTTCCCATTTCGAGATGCGAATCGATGGCGGTTTTACTTGTTTCGCGAGCTGCTTCCAGCATTTTTGAGTCTATCAGCATGTCGATTCCGCACGTTTTCAGACCTCTTTTATTTGTAAGTCCATGTTGAAAATTTGCGACAAGAATAGTGTTATGTTGAATATAACCGAAAGGGAGGATGAACGTTGTCGTTATGCCTGAAAAGAAGAAATAATTTAGCCATAATGTTAAGACATTCATGGAATTTATAAATTCGAATGGTTATATTTGTGAGCATAATAATTAACTAAAACAACAGATATGAAAACCCGATCTATTGTATTTTCATTTTTTCTTTCTCTTTTTGTATTGTGTTCGTTTCCCGTATTTAGCGAAGTGAAACTGCCGGTAATTCTCGGCGATAATATGGTACTTCAGCAGCAAACCCAAGCGGCCATCTGGGGCAAAGCTTCGCCACATAAATCGGTGCGTGTTACCACATCGTGGGATAAGAAAAGTTACACTACCCACTCGGACGTCAATGGCAATTGGAAACTGAAAGTTCAAACTCCGGTGGCGGGCGGCCCTTACGAAATATCCCTATCGGACGGCAAAGAGCTGATTATCAAAAATGTACTTATCGGCGAAGTTTGGGTTTGTTCAGGACAGTCTAATATGGAAATGCCGGTGAAAGGTTTTAACAGCGAGCCTGTTATCGGGTCAAATGAAGCGATAGCTACCTCTTCGGGGAAAAATATCAGATTTATTACGATAACGCGCGAAACCAGTCTGGAGCCGCGCGACGATTTCAAAGGCGTATGGCTGGAGTGCGAACCCCAAAATGTTGCGGAATTTAGCGCTACGGGATATTTCTTCGGCGAGATGCTCTATCGCGCCCTGAATGTTCCCATCGGATTGATTTGTTCGAGCTGGGGCGGAACAAGAATAGAACCATGGATTAGCGAAAATGGCTTGTCGGATTTCGATTGGGTGCAATTGCCCGACAAAAACGCGCAGAGCGGAGTCAATGCACAGACACCCACAGTGCTGTTCAACGCCATGATAAATCCCATGTTGGGATATGGAATCAGGGGCGCCATTTGGTACCAGGGCGAATCGAACCGCGAAGAACCCGATAGATATGAAAAGTTGATGCCTCGTTTGGTGGAGAACTGGCGCAAGGAGTGGAATATTGGCGATTTCTCGTTTTATTATGCGCAGATTGCTCCTTACGATTATCGCGGCGGCCTCAATTCGGCTTATTTACGCGAAGCGCAACAGAAAAGTTCGGAGACAATTGCAAACGGCGGAATGGCCTGCCTCATGGATGTGGGAGAACGATATTCCATCCATCCGGCCAACAAAAAAGCAGTGGGCGACAGACTTGCCTATTTGGCGCTGGCAAAGACATATGGGAAGAAAGGATTTGCTCATTCGGGCCCGGTATTCAAAGAAATGAAGGTTGAAGGAAGTGTTGTGAAACTCTATTTCGACAATGTCCCCAATGGATTGACATCCTACGGAAAAGAGCTGGAACTGTTCAAAGTGTCCGGCGAAAACAAAAATTTCCATCAAGCTAAAGCCGTTATTTGGGGGAAAGAAGTATGGTTATCGTCGCCATATGTCAGCAATCCGGTGGCTGTTCGCTATGCCTTCGACGATTTTGTGGTTGGCGACTTGTTTAATACCGAAGGCTTACCCGCATCCTCGTTTCGCACCGATTCGTGGTAGAAAAATAAAACCTGTAAAATTGGGCTCACCTGCAAAACCCCGTATCAAGAAGAGGCTCGTATTAATTGAGAATTGAAAATTAATCCATAACTCATAATCTGCGAGACAACCAAATGCAGCGTTGCGTAGCGGCGCATAACCGTGTGAAACCTTCCAAATCCAGCGGGGAGCGCACGGCTTAAACACGCAGGCACGTAGCGCCTGTTTATCACACGCATCTTTTTGAGGGAAAACCGATAAATTCATATTTTACACAGGGTTTTACAGGTAACCCAACAAAATTGCGCCGGTTGGTGACAAAAAAACTTATCTTTCCAACCTGTCCGTTTTATTGATATGGCGGAAGTTATACAAATAAAAAAACTCCAGCTTTCCAGCCGGAGTTTTTGAATAATTAATTGATTAACAGTTATTTTTGAATTTTAACGTTAAATTCAGCTCTACGGTTGAGTTTTCTGTTTGTTTCGCTGGTATTGGGTTGGGCGGGATTTGATTCACCATAACCTCTGGCTCCAACGTAAGCATTGTTAATGCCTTTCGAAGTCAGATATTTTACAACTTCTTGCGCGCGTCTTTCGGACAAGCCTTGGTTGTATCTTTCGGTACCAATATTACAGGTATAACCATTTACGGTAACTTCGTATTGCTTCGATGCATTCAAGGTAGAAACCAATTTGTCCAATTCAACTTTTCCTTCAGGTTTGAGAACTGATTTGTCGAAATCGAAATATACGGGAGAGATGTTGATATCAACCAAACCTATGGGACAACCTCTGTTTTCTTTCGGGCCTGGTTCTCTCGGGCAGTCGTCTTCACAGTCGATGATGCCGTCACCGTCAGAATCGAGCGGACAACCTTTTGCGTCAACAGGGCAACCTCTCGGGGTATCAGGACATTCGTCTATGTTATCCGGTACGCCGTCGCCGTCGCTATCGGGACATCCGTTGAATTGTTTCAAACCGGGTACGTCGGGACAATCATCAAGATGATCCGGTACGCCGTCGCCATCTCTGTCGGGACAGCCGTTAAATTCTTTCAAGCCGGGTACGTCGGGACAATCGTCGAGATAATCCGGCACACCGTCACCGTCTCTGTCGAGGGGACATCCATGTACGTCAACAGCAACTCCTCTGGGAGTGTTCGGGCA
>WRIQ01000011.1 GCA_009782655.1 Prolixibacteraceae bacterium | reverse complement strand
CTTCCCAATGACATTGCCGTTCGTGCAATTTATCCCGTTAACGGCGATGCACATGCACGTTTCAGCGCCACATCGCGGACATATAGCTATTATATTTCGAGGATGAAAAACCCTTTTACTACGGAAACAAGCTGGCATTACCTGTGGCCGATAGACGTGTCTGAAATGAACAAAGCAGCGGCGCTGCTGACGAAATACGAAGATTTTACCAGTTTCAGCAAACTGCACTCCGACGCGAAAACCAACAACTGTAAAATCGTATCAGCAATATGGAAAGAGGAAAACGAACGCTTGATTTTCACCATTACGGCCGACCGTTTTTTGCGTAACATGGTGCGCGCCATTGTGGGAACGCTGGTCGACGTGGGGCGTGGAAAAATTTCCATCAACAATTTAGCGTCCGTTGTCGAAAAGAGAGACCGCTGTGCGGCAGGAACATCGGCGCCGGCGCAAGGACTTTTCCTAACGGCTGTCGAATATCCCGAATGGGTAAAAGCGGATGTGTGACCACTGCCAAATTAATCAATATCTTTTTCCTGCCCAGTTGATCGCTTCCGTAATGTGTTCTACAATGACGGGGTTGGAAAACGATTCGTGCGTATGTCCGAACCCGGTGTAAAACGTGCGCGCTCCTTCGAACTCGCGCCACCACGCCAACGGATGGTTTCCCATTTTCCATCTGCCGTCGCCCGATTGCTTAATCGACGATTCATCCAGCGTAATCAGCACATTGACATCATCCTTCGGGTTGGTGCGAAACGAATACCATTCATCGAACGTAATGTAATCCTTCATATTCTTGAAAGGTTTCATGGCCGGATGGTTTGTGTTTTCAATAATTACGCGTGCTTCCTGCGCCTCGGGATGCACACTGAAAAAGGCGCCGTTGAGCCGTCCATACCAAGGCCAGTCATATTCTATTGTTGCCGAGCCGTGGATGCCCACAAAACCTTTCCCCTTACTAATGAATCGCTCGAACGCCGCTTTCTGCACATCGTCCAGTACATTTCCCGAAGGACTCAGAAAAACCGCCACATCGAAACGACTTAGCGCTTCGTCGGTGAAAATCGAAGCATCTTCGGAGGCCGTTACATGCCAGTTTTGCGGCTGCGCATTTTGCTGCAACATCTTCACACCCGATTCTATGGATTCGTGACGGAAGCCTTCGGTTTTTGAGAAAACCAGCACATTCAGCGTTTTTTGACGGCCACAGGACAAAAAAATGAGAAAAATCAAAACGAGAAAAACAGGTTGCTTCATAATATAAAATTTTCAGGAATTACAATTCTGCCCACATCCTTGCCAACGAATAACCGGGGGCTTTTATGCTCAAATCGAGGAAATAACCGAAAGGCGTTTGCACGGCTTCAAAGTCGGCGTCGTTCAGGCGGGATTCTGCGAAGTTCAGTAGCTCGTGCGTAAAAGCGGGCGATGCTTTCGCCGACGATAAATGTGCAAATGAATGTAGTATCACACGCTGGCAATTGTTTTTGCGGCAAGCCCATTTCAGATAGTTAACCAACTTTTTTTCGCGGGTTTTTATGTTGAAATCTTCATCCTCCTCTTCAACATGGATAAATGCTAGAACGGCGTCGCGGAACGCGCCGCTTTCGATAGCGGTTTCGGCCTGCTCCAAATTTTTTTCGGCAGGCTTATAACCAAACTCATTGACAAACATAACTAAAACCTTCATAATGATATTGCCGTATTTATTTTGCGAAAATAGTTTTTGAAGCGCAAAAAATCAAAGGAATTCAAGAGAAAAAATGCCTTTGCTGTTTATGCGTTTTCCAAAGCCATAAACACCTTCCCATTTTTGTAGCTTCAATTTGCCCACCCCGTTTTTTCATTCTTTTTTAGTATTTTTGACGTTTTTGAAACGATGAGAAAAATATCGCTCACCATATTGTTATTATTGGCCGGTCTGGCGCTGTTCGGGCAGTTGTCGGAAGGAGGATTTCCGCGGCAGGTGAACATGCTGAAAAGCGCTGCTTCGGCGGCCATTTCGATGCCGGACGTAAACAACGACATTCTTCGTTGGGCTTCGGAACAGAAGACAGGCGACGAAAGCCTGTTGAAACCCCTGCGGTTCGCCCATGCTTTCGAAGTGGAAATTCAGCCTTTTGCTGATGGTGAATGGTATCGCGCCGACGACGGCTGGTACGTATGGCAGGTGAAAATATATTCTGAAAGCGCCTATTCGCTAAACCTCATTTTTGAAGATTTCAGTATGGGTGCGTCCGATCTACTGTTTCTTTTTACGCCCGGCAGGGATTATGTTTTGGGTGCTTTTACGGCGCAGAATGTAACTGTCGAAGGCATTTTTGCCGTTTCCCCCGTTCCCGGCAACGAAGTTGTTGTTCAATACGAAACGCCCGAAATGCCCGATAGCCGGAATATTCCTTTCGTAATTTCGCGTGTGAATCACGATTTCAAGGACATCCTCAAGTATAACGAGATAAGGCGCCCTTTGGGGGTTACTGCGCAGAGCTGCATCAGCAATGTAAACTGCCTGATTGGTAACCGTTGGCGCGATGAGCAGAACAGCGTTTGCAGGGTGATGATTGAAGGCGTTGAATTTTGCACAGGCACACTGATGAATAATACAGCGCAAAATCAGCGCCCTTTTGTGCTGACGGCAAATCATTGTATCAGCACCGACAGGAAGGCGGCTTCCAGCCTGTTCCTTTTTAACTACGAAAGTCCATACTGCGGCTCGCTCGACGGCGATATCAGCCACTCTATTTCGGGGAGTACGCTTTGTGCAACCCTCGACAGCCTTGATTTCGCCCTCGTGGAGATGACTGTGAAGCCGCCGCCTTCGTTTCGCCCCTACTATGCGGGATGGAATAATTCGGGCTATATGACCGACTCCGCCGCCTGCATCCAGCATCCCCAAGGGGATATTAAGAAAATCGCCCTTGACGTTGATAAGCCATCCGTGTCGAATTTCGGAAATTACAGACAATATACCGAAAGAGGTTTTTTGCGTATCGCTATTTGGGATGACGGAGCCACGCAACCGGGTTCATCGGGCGGCCCTTTACTGAACCGCAAAGGACAGGTGATAGGGAGTTTGGTGGGCGGAGATTCTTCGTGTTCCTATACCCGCAATGACTATTTCTCGCGTTTTGATATGGCATGGAATCACAGCGCCAATGTGAAACGGCAACTGAAAAACTGGCTCGATCCTTTTGAAACGGGAGTGACCATGCAGAACGGCAAAAATTTTAACAAAGAGGAAGATTTGTGTTGCACATACACCAATTTGAATGATGGCGACTCGCATCTGCTTTTGGTACTCGAATCGCAAAATAAAAATGCAGGTTATTGGGCGGGAACCAACTCGGTGGGAATCTCTGAAGTGGGCGATAAATTTTTGCTCACGGGAAAGGAAATTCTTCATGGTGTTTCTGTCGGCGTCGGGATGAGCCATATGGAAGACAAAAACAGCGACAGTAAAGTCAATATAAAAGTATATAATATTGATAATGACAACTATTCCGTGATTCACACTCAGCAGGTTGCATTGAGTTATTTTGTCGCCAATGCCATGAATCTGGTAATTTTTGACAGAAAAATTGTTCCCTCAAAAAATTTTCTGATTTCCATTGATTTCAGTCAATTGGCTGCCAACGACTCCATCGCTGTGTTTCAGTCGTTTCGGGACGCTAACTCGTCCAACTCGATGTTCCTCCGCATGAATAACGATTGGGTTTCTTTTCCGGATTTCAATTCGTCGAGAAGGGGGGGAGTGCTTGCGTTGGAACTGATAGCCTGCAATATTGATGCGGGGCTTGTCGATTCTATAAGCTTGGACGATGCGTGGAACTTGAAACTTTACCCCAATCCGGTGGGCAGCGAAGGAAAAATAAAGATTGTTTCGAACGAGTTTGTTCGCACCGAAATGATTTCATTATACAATATTCATGGCCAGCGTATTAACCTGAAAGTCGTCAGCAGTTCGCTGAACGAAATTGAAATTGATATGTCGGGCAAACCTTCGGGGGTTTATATCATCAAAGCAATCAGCGATAAAGGAAAACATTTCACCGGCAAATTCCTAATGATTTCGCCATAAATATTTACAAATCATGTATTTTACAAGATTTATTCTTTTCTTTTTTCTTTTCGTTACGGGTTGTCAACCGTTGGTTTCTCACAAAAATGTTTCGGAAACAAGCCGCTATGCGCGTGGCTTTGTAATTTCCATGGAAGGAAATTACCGGAAGCTCACGGTGAGAAACCCATGGGAAAAAGCAAAAAATATTGACGTCGATTACTATCTGGTCGATAAGAATGGTGAAATTCCTGCGTGGATGAAAGATAAAAACATCATCCGCACGCCCGTCGAAAATATCATTTGTTTATCTACGACCCACATCGCCTTTTTAGATGCTTTGGACGAAATAGATAAATTGACGGGCGTTTCGGGAAGTATTTATATCTCGAATCGGCGGGTGACAGAAAAAATTGCGCAGAACAAAATCGTGGATGTGGGCTACGATCAGAATCTCAATTATGAAGAAATAATACGGATTAATCCCGATTTGGTGATGGCCTATGGCGTCGACAGTGAAATAACGAACTCTCTGAATAAATTTCGCGATTTGGGCGTCACGGTGCTTTTAAATGCCGATTACCTTGAGCCGTCGCCCTTGGGAAAATCGGAATGGATAAAATTTGTGGGCGCTCTTTTCAACAAGGAAGCGATGGCCGATTCGATTTTCTGCGAAATTGAGCGCAACTATCTGGCTTTGTCGCAACATGCCGGAAATGTGGTAAAAAAGCCTAAGGTGATGATGGGATTTCCCTATCGCGATGCGTGGTGGGTGCCGGGCGGCGATTCCTACATGTCGCTGTTGATAGCCGATGCGGGCGGCGATTATTTGGGAAAGGAGAACCCTTCGCACGAGAGTTTTGTCATTTCTTTCGAAGATGCGTTGATGTGGGCTTCGCAGGCCGATTTATGGCTCAATGTGGGAATGCTCGATTCGAAGGCGCAAATGCTGAATGTAGATGCCCGTTTCGAGAAATTCAAGACCTTCAGGGAAGGGAAAATTTACAACAATAACAGGCGGACAACATCCTTGGGAGGCAACGACTTCTGGGAAAGCAGCATCATGTTTCCCGATCTCATTTTGGCCGATTTGATAAGAATTTTCCATGCAGGATTGTTGCCTGCCGATACTCTTACCTATTACAAGTTGATAGAATAAAATATTACGATGGTGCAAATCAAAGAAAAAAAGCGGCATACTATTTTATTTGCGTCGCTGGGTGCGCTGACGATTTTGCTTTTTGCCGCTGATATCATGTCGGGGTCGGTGCTGATTCCTGTTGGTTCGGCGCTGAAAGCTCTTTTTTCGATGAATGTGGATGTTGCCGTAAAAACCATTGTCGTCGATTTCAGGCTTCCCAAAGCTGTTACGGCGATTCTCACGGGCATGGCCCTTTCGGTGAGCGGCTTGCAGATGCAGACGGTTTTCCGCAATCCCCTTGCTGGGCCTTATGTGTTGGGAATCAGCGCCGGCGCCAGTTTGGGAGTGGCCATTTTTGCCATGGGATTCTCCTCGGTTTTTGCGATGGACGTTTTCTCGCATGGCGGAGCGTGGCCACTGGCGCTGGTGGCGTGGCTGGGCGCTTTTCTGGTGATGTTGCTGGTGCTTTTCGTATCGGCGCGGGTAAACGACAATATGACCATATTAATATTGGGCATTTTGTTTTCCAGCGCTGCCACGGCCATTGTCAGCATTCTGCAATATTTCAGCAGCGAATCGATGTTGAAATCGTTCATTGTCTGGACGATGGGAAGTCTGGGCAGCGTCACTGTAAACCAATTGACGGTTTTAGCTCCTGCGACCCTGTTGGGAATTCTGGTTGCTTTTGCGAAAGTTAAAGATTTGGACGCTTTTCTTTTGGGCGAAAATTATGTGCGTTCTCTGGGCGTGAATATCACCATCAGTCGGCTGGCAATTTTTTTTAGTTCCAGTTTGTTGGCCGGAACGATTACAGCATTTTGTGGCCCCATCGGATTTGTCGGCATTGCGGCGCCTCATCTGGCGCGAGTGGCTTTCCGAAGCGCCAGCCACCTTGTTTTGATTCCTGCTGTGTTGCTCATTGGCGCCGCCGTGATGCTGCTGAGCGACATAATTGCACAACTGCCTGGAATGAAAGCCACGCTGCCCATCAATTCGGTGACTGCTCTGCTGGGAATTCCGGTGGTGGTGTGGATGATTGTCAAGAACAGGAAATTCTCAGGGATATGATAGGCAATAACGACGATTTCGCAATTCGAATTTCAGATTTGGCAGTGGGTCATAAAAACCAACGGGGCGAAGTCGCCTTTTTGCGGAAATCCATCAATTTTTCGGCTTGCGCGGGCGAAACCGTTGCACTGATAGGCCCCAATGGAATTGGCAAAAGTACACTGCTGCAAACGCTGGCCGGATTTCGCAAAAGTTGGAACGGAACCATCGTTCTGAATGGAAGGCCGACAGCTTCCTTTTCCCAAAGAGAGCGGGCTACAACCCTTTGTTTTGTTTCCACCGAAAATGTGAATGTGCCCAATATGCACGTTGCTGGGTTGGTTGCGTTGGGGCGCTTTCCCTATACCAACTGGTTGGGGCGTCTGCGCGAAAACGACAAAGCGCAGGTTTATGATGCGCTGGAAAAAGTGGGAATGGCCAAATTCGCAACGCGCATGGTAAACCAACTGAGCGATGGCGAGAGGCAACGCGTGTTAATTGCCAGAGCGTTGACGCAGGACACGCCCTTTATCATCCTCGATGAGCCCACCGCTTTCCTCGATGTGAGAAATAAATACGAAATATTTCATCTGCTGCACGATTTGGCGCATTCGCAGAATAAAACCATCATTTTGTCGACACACGATTTGAACATCGCCTTGCGCGAAATGGACAAACTTTGGATTCTCCTCGAAGATGAATCGCTGGAGGGAGCTCCTGAAGACGCCGTTTTGCATGGTTGGATAGACAGACTTTTTATGTCTCCGCACATCGCTTTCGATATAAATGACGGCGATTTTTATTTTCGAAAACAACATGCGGGAACCGTAACTGTTACGGGTGAAGGGCCGGCGTATGCATGGACAATCAGGGCGCTGGAACGAAAAGGTTTTTTCTTCACCACAAATCCCGATGCTGATTTCAAAATCACGATTGAGCCTGCCGCCGAAAAAGGTGCATATTGCTGGACAATGGAAGGCGCTGGGAAAATCCTCAAAGCGGATTCAGTTTACGGATTGTTCTCGGGGAAATGAAATATTTTATTGAGGTTACAGGCTGCCTGCGGAAAATTGAAATCTGAAACCGGTAAAAAAAGTGTTAGGAGAAGCGAATGTGAAAAGTCGCTTCCTTGCTTTGTGTGTGATTTATATACATAAAAATGAGTGATATAAGCCCTAAACATTGCGAGAATAAAAAAAATCGCTAAATTTCTCGCGGCACACATTTTTTTATGTATTTTAGCAGAATAATTCAGGGCAACAATGGAAGAAGAAAAAGAAAAGAAAAAAAGATTTAATATCCTGATAAATAAATACCTGTTTTTTTCAGTGATATTTTTGGTGTGGATTATTTTCTTCGACGATAACAATCTGATTGATTACAATAACAATAAGCAACGCCTTGAAGTTCTGAAAGCGCAAAAAGAACACTATGCGGAAAAAATTCGGGAAGATAACCGCAAGATTGAGGAGCTGCTCACCGGACAGGAACACCTTGAGAAATACGTGCGCGAGCAGTTCTACATGTCGAAACCCGGCGAAGATGTTTTTATCGTAGTAGAAGTGGAGTAGCTGCGATTTTTTTGTAACATCATAAAATCGCAAGAATAAACAGAATAAAAATCAGCAGAATCATTGTCAAGACATGATTGTGAAGATATAATCCCATCAGTATTAAAATTTCAATCTCTTCGTTGCACACGGTCGCCACTTCTATTGTTCCACGTTGTCGGCTTAATTTGGCATCCGAGTTATAGGTTATTATTTCTTCGCCATCGAATTTCCACATCCAACCCGATTGCAAACCGTTTTTTGCTTCAATTTCGAACCTTTTGCCGTTTATTATCAATTCGCCCCGGAGGGTGAAAAAATTGCTCGACAACGAGGCAAGCCGCGCTTCGTGTTTCCCGTCAAAAATTTCGAGGTTCGAAACGAAAAAATCGCGCCGGATGAGAAACGATTTTCCATCAAATTCGGCCAGCGCCCTGTTTCCAAACAACCCCTCCGAACGGATGAAACCCATTTTTTCATTACCGCTATTGATGGTGTAATCGGGTGATACCAAATCTTTTGACCATGTGAAATTTTCCATTGCTCTTGGGAACTTACCGTAAAATTAGTTTTTTTCTGTTTGGGAACGATTTGTTTTCGGTTTTTTCACAAATTCTTTTGTGGAGAGCAGGCCGCAGGCTGCACAAATATCCATCCCGCGCGAAGCCCGTATGGTTGTCAGCAGTCCTTTTTCGTTCAACCGGTCTTTAAAAGCGGCGATGGTTGTTTCGTCGCTTCCCTCCAAATTAACACCCGGTACCGGATGAAAATGAATGAGATTAAGGCGGCATTTCACACCGTTCAGCAGGCGGAGCAATCCGGTGACATGGCGGTCGGTGTCATTAATCCCTTTGAACATTATATACTCGAACGAGACTCTGCGTTGTCCGCCCACGCCGCTATTCCTGATTCTGCGGACTACGTCGTCGATGGGATAGCGGGCTTGAATAGGCATCAATTTTCGCCGTTCGTCTTCGAAGGGAGAATGCAGGCTCACCGCCAGATGCGCTTCGCTTTTGTTAAGAAACTCAAGCATTCCCGGAATGACGCCGATGGTTGATACGGTAATGCGGCGCGGGCTCATCGCAAAACCGCGCTCGGAAGTCAATATGTCGATGCTTTTGAGAACTTCTTCTGTATTGTCGAAGGGTTCACCCATGCCCATGTAGACGATGTTGGTCACTGTAGCGGCCTCGTCAATGCTGCGTATCTGGTTGACGATTTCGTTGGCGGTGAGTTGCCCCTGAAATCCCTGTTTGCCGGTCATGCAAAACAGGCAGCCCATTTTGCAGCCTGCCTGCGAACTTACGCATACAGTAATGCGGTCTTTGTCAGGGATCACGGCCGTTTCAAAATAGTTGCCCGAACGGTCGGAGAAGAGATATTTCTTGACGGCATCGTTGCTCCTTTGCACTTTTTCCGGCAGCGATATCCCCATTTCGTATTTCTCCGACAATTGCGCACGGATGGCCTTCGACAGGTTGGTCATTTCGTCGATGGCAACGGCGCGTTTTGCATAAAGCCAGTCGGCAAGCTGGGTAGCCGTATATTTTGGCAGCCCCATGTCGACAGCCAACTGTTGTAACTCGGCCATCGTTTTCCCGAGAAGAGGTTCTTTCATTTTTTACAGTCGATTGTTATTTCTGAAGGTTTTTGTTGCGAATCGCAAACTTCACCAAAGCAAAAGTACGCTTTTTTTGTTAGCGGTATTATAAAAACTGAAAACGTATTCGTGTTTTTGTATTACATTGATTGTGATAATAATAAGTTGTAATTTCGATTATTTGCGGACGCTGTGAACAATGGCGCCGAAAGGAAGCGGTTATAAGAATTTGTATTCAACTCTGACTCCAACGCCCATTTTGGATAATTTATCCACTGGCGAAAGATTTTTAATGTTCTCCATATTCTAAAAAGCGGCATTGGTATAGAACCTTTTTTAAATTATAGAACTTTTTGTTTTTATATTAAAATTTTTGCTGTCATTTTTTTAAAATTCTTTTTCGCTATATATAGTATTGTAAAACAGAAAATTAACGATTAATTGAACATTTTTTTCCGAAACCGCAGGCGTTGTTTTTCTTGGAACAAAACAGAATATATGTGTAATTTATTTTCTCTTTATGATTTCAGGAATTATACCATTTACGCGGACTTCCCGTCAACAAATTTAATCACGGAATGGCTTTAGAAATAAGGAGCGACATGGATTGTACAAATATTCTGTCCGTTGAAACATTCAGGGTTTATGCCGCGCTGCTTTTCAAAAATTAAACGACGAAGATTGGCTTTCGAATTGAAAAAAACGCTATATTGAATACTATGATTGCTTAACCCGTGTATTTCGAATTTTAAAATAGAAAAACACACATATTTATAAAAATATTAAAAAGAGTGTTATTTATTCAGAATTTTTTTTCTAACTTTGCGGAAAATATAATCTTATTTATTTTTTATCATGGACAGCCTTTTTAAAAGCAGTGGACAAAGTTTTGGCGTGGAAATGAAAAAGATAGGCCAAAAAAAGAAAATAGTTAAGAGTATTTACTTCAAAGGGCCGGTTTCGAGCTCCGAGCTATCAAGGGATTTATCTTTGAGTACTCCCAAAATCAACAGTCTTTTGCAGGAGCTTATTGCGGATGGACTTCTGAAAGAATTGGGGCAGGGGCACTCCAGCGGCGGGCGTCGTCCTGCAATATACGGACTGGTTGAAAACGGTTTTTATGTGGTGGGTATCACCGTAAATATATACGGAACTATCATATCAATTTTTAATGCCCGCAATAAAGAAATCAGTGGGCCGCACTATGTATCGGTTCCCATGCGCCGCGATTTTGGTATGTTTGCCGAAATCAACAGGGAATTTCAGGAGATATTAAGCAGCTCAGAGATCGACAGAAAAAAAATCATCGGTATCGGCATCGAACTTCCCGGGCTTGTAAATCAGGAGCAGGGAGTCAACAGAACCTATTTCCCCGATGTGGAAAACCTGCCGACGAAAATAGCTGAAGTATTCGGGTATCCGGTTTTTATTGACAACGACGCCCGTATGCGCACCTTTGCCGAGCAACAGTTCGGCCTTGCCAAGGCACGGAACAACGTTTTAATGGTTCATGCCGACTGGGGAATCGGGTTGGGGCTGATTGTCAACGGGCAGCTCTACGCCGGCAAGTCGGGTTTCTCGGGCGAATTTGGACATATTCCCATGATTGATAACGGCGTGTTGTGTCACTGCGGGAAAAGAGGATGCCTCGAGGCCATCGCTTCGGTGTCGGCTATCGCCCGCATTGCCCAAGAAGGGCTCGAAGCCGAAAACCCGTCGTTGCTACCCAACTTGGTTGACAACGATTTGTCGAAAATTGACACGGCTGCCGTTATTAAAGCGGCGCAGGTCGGCGACCAGTTTTCCATATCGATACTCACCGACGTAGGCCTCTGGCTCGGAAGAGGGATAACCAGCCTGATACAGATTTTTAATCCCGAGTTGATAATCATTGGCGGAAAAATGGCCGAAGCCAGCCAGTTCCTGCAGGCGCCCATCTACCAGTCCATTTATACATATGCCAATCCGGACATATCCAACGATACAGAAATCGTTTTTTCAGTTATGGGCGTGAAAGCCGGAACCATCGGCGCAGCTGCTTTTGCCGTTGACAAACTGGCGAGTTGATGTTACGAAATGCAGTTATCATAAAATAAAACGAACATTATATGAAATCAAATTTTTCAAAAGTAGAACAAGCATTTTACGAAGAGTCGGGGAGCTACAAAATGTCATCTGTTACCCCATACCTCATGGTCGACAACTTTCCCAAACTGGGGCTTCTGTCGGCGTTAAGTTTTCTCGAATGGGTAGCCCAAAACCCCACAGGCGTGGCGTCGCTGCCCACTGGAAAAACAGCGGGGCATTTTATAAACTACACATTATATCTGCTCGAAAACTGGAACGGCAAAGCCCACGAGACGCTGGAAGCATACGGACTTGGCGACGTGAAGAAGCCGGATTTGCGTGGTTTGCATTTGGTACAGGCCGGCGAATTTTATCCCATCAGCTCGGTGCAGCACAACAGTTTGTGGAATTTTATTTATACCCATTATATCGGCAAATTCGGATTCGACGAAACAAAATCGTTGTTGATTAATTCGGATAGAATTGCTTTGGCGCAGGAAAAGCATTTTAGCGAAGTCTTTCCCGACTTGGCAATCGATCTTTCGCTCAGATTCAGGGAGCCGAAAACCAAACAGGAAAAGCTGCAGCAGGAATCGATATTTTTGATCGACAACTGGTGTAACGAATACGAAACAGCCATTCGCGATAAAGGTGGAATCGGTTTCTTTTTGGGCGGAATCGGTCCCGACGGCTATATCGCTTTCAACAATCGCGGAACCAATCATTACATGCAAAGCCGCCTCACACAAACAAACTTCGAAACGCAGGCCGTAACTGCCGGCGATTTGGGCGGAATTGAAGTGTCGAGTAAACGGTTGGTCATAACTATCGGCTTGGGAACATTAACGTATAATCCCGACAATAAGGCGATTGTGTTTGCCGCCGGTGAAGCCATCGCCGACGTCGTCAGCGCATCCATCGAGAGCGAGCCTGTAAACCTCTATCCGGCAACGGCTTTTCAAAAACTGGAAAATGCACGCTTTTACCTGACAAAAGGAGCCGCCGTTTCGCTTACCGACAGTATCGAACGATTCTATTTCGACACTCCATGGAACTTTCGGAAAACAGAACGCGCTGTAATTGAGCTTTGTAAGAGAATCAACAAATTCGGCAACAAGCTGACTTTGGATGATCTGAAAAATGATAAATATTGCAGCCACATCCCCAATCTGTCGAAAAAAACAGTTTCCGAGGTTGTCGAGTCAATTGAGTCGAAAATCAAGAAAGGAATGTGTTCCGACCACAATCAGGTATTTTATCATACTGGGCCGCATCACGATGATATTATGCTGGGAATAATGCCATTAACAAACAGGCAAAGCAGGGATCGTACCAACGAAATGCACTTTGCGGTGATGACGTCGGGATACCACGCCGTCACCAACGATTTTCTGTACGACCTGCTGGCCGACACGAGACGCCTGATGGAAATCGGCAAAATTGAAATGATCTGTTATCCCGATTTCTTCGAAAGCGGCTACAAACTGAAATGGGACAAAGATGTTTACCATTATCTCGACA